>JAUUVE010000057.1 GCA_030589715.1 Desulfobacteraceae bacterium
AAAATAAAAGTAAAAATTCGTAATTCGGGACTCGGCTGTTCGATATTCGATTGTTGAAGAAAGACGTTAGTAGGCTGTAGTTAATCCATATTGTTGGCATTATCTAAGTAATTGTTGAATATTCTCAATGTATTAGCATGTATTTAAAGATAAAAGTGGATTATGTATGGGGAATACCCGGTCAACTTGTTTTGCGAAAATGTAAGAAAGAACTTTTGGGACGATGCACTAGCAAAATGTATTAGAGAATCTCTCAGGGTTTGTATCCATAAGGAATTCTAACGTGAAGCGGGTTTTGAAGCTTACGATTTGGCTTTTCTCAGCAGTGGCCTTTCTGGGTGTATGTACTGCTGCCTATTTTTGGTATGTCTGGTCCAGCAATCTTCCCTATATAGGATCTGTGAGGGAATATCGTCCCCCAATTATTACAGAGATATACAGCGATGATGGAGAGGTGATCGGCAGATTCTGGGAGGAAAAGAGGATTGTCGTTCCCCTGGAAGGACTGCCAGAGCATCTGATCCAGGCCTTTGTGGCAGCAGAGGACTCACGGTTTTTTGAACATAAAGGAGTGGACATACAGGGGATAATCAGGGCGGTTTTCAAGAACCTTGCCGCAGGTAAGATAGAGCAGGGGGGCAGCACCATAACACAACAGGTAACAAAGTCGCTCCTGCTTAAGAATACCGAAAAAACCTTCCGAAGAAAGGCCAGAGAGGCCACCTTGTCTATCCAGCTTGAAAAGGGTTTTTCCAAGGAAAAGATCTTGTTCCTCTACCTGAACCAGATCTATCTCGGGCAGGGGGCCTATGGCGTGGAGGCCGCGGCGCGAACCTACTTTGCCAAGTCGGCAGAGGATTTGAACCTTGCGCAGTCGGCCCTTCTGGCAGGACTGCCCCAGGCCCCGGCAAGATATTCTCCCAACTCTCATTTTGATCGGGCAAAGGCGAGACAGAAATATGTCTTGGAAAGAATGCGAGAAGAAGGCTACATCACCGATGAACAATTTAAGGAGGCCCTGGATGCCCCCCTAGGGATCAAGACTGCAACTGAAAATACCTTTGCAAGGGCACCATACTTTACGGAGCACGTCCGCCGATATCTCCTAAAGAAATATGGCCGAAAACTCCTATACCGGGGAGGGCTCAAGGTCTATACTACGCTGGATTTGGATAAGCAGGTCAAGGCCAGGGAGGCCCTTAGAAAGGGTCTGGGTGGACTGGATAAGAGGGAAGGGTACAGGGGTCCCATCAAACATCTGGAACCAGAAGATATCTATGAGTACATGGCGGAGGCCTTTGACAGGCTTGCAACATCACCTCCCCAGATCGGATCGGTTGTTGAAGGGCTTGTGTTAGATGTGGATGATGGGAAAAAGGAAGTGAGAGTCTGGCTGGGAGAGGATATGGGCCGTCTCCCGGTTTTCAGGATGAAGTGGGCCAGGAGACCCAACCCAAAGGTGCCCTACTACAATCGGAGAGTAAGGAGGCCATCTACCGTCCTGAAAAGGGGTGACGTGATCCTGGTCCGTCTCTTGGAGAGGGGAGATGCAGCCAAGCCCGTCCCAGGGTCGCGTGAGGCAGGCCAAAATGAATTTTCCTGGGAGGTTTCTTTGGAGCAAACACCTGTGATTCAAGGTGCCCTCCTTTGTATGGTCCCTGAGACAGGTGAAGTGAAGGCCATGGTGGGCGGAAGGGATTTCCTGGTAAGCCAATTTAACCGCGCTATTCAGTCCAATCGGCAGCCAGGCTCAGCCTTCAAGCCGATCATTTATGCTGCGGCGCTGGACAAGGGTATGAGCCCGGTCAGGATCATTATGGATGCCCCCTTTATCTCCAAGAGAAGTGATGACGATAAGGTCTGGAAGCCAAAAAACTATAAGGAAAAGTTTTTTGGCCCAACACTGTTTAGGACCGGTCTTATCAAGTCCAGAAATGTCATCACGGTAAAGATACTGAGGAAGATAGGGGTTAACTATGCCGTTCAATATGCAAAGAGAATGGGTGTTGAATCAAACCTGAGCCCTGACCTCTCCCTGGCCCTTGGCTCATCAGGGGTTTCACTTATGGAGTTAACAAATGCCTATGCGGTGTTTGCCAACGGGGGGATGCTGGTGAAGCCCATCTTTATCAAACGGATTGTGGACCGAGACGGTCAAGTGATTGAGGAGAATCAGCCGGAGGCCCAGAGAGTCATATCAGAGGAGACCGCCTATGTGATGACTGATCTTCTAAAGGCCGTGATCCAGGAAGGGACTGGCTGGAGGATCAAGGCCCTAAAGAGGCCGGCAGCCGGGAAGACCGGAACCACCAATAACTTGTGGGATGCGTGGTTCATGGGGTACACGCCCAACCTGGTGACGGGTGTATGGGTAGGCTATGACGACCGAAAGGCCATGGGGAAAGGGGAAACAGGTTCCCGGGCGGCCAGTCCTATTTGGCTCTATTTTATGTCTGAGGTCTTGAAAGGGCGGCCTGTGGTGGACTTCGAGGCCCCTGAAAGGGTTGTGTTTGCCAAGATTGACGCGAAGACAGGGCTTTTGGCCGGCATCCATTCCAAAAAGACCGTATTCCAGACATTTAAGGAGGGGACAGAACCAAAAAAATATTCTCCCAGCCCCAAATCACCCAAGTCAGGACAGTTCTTAGAGTTAGACATGGCCCCTGAGAAGTAGCGAACTGGTCCCTTCCCTCATGGCATCACTCCAGATCTCTGACCCCCTGTAGGACCGTATCAAAGAGTTCCTGGGTGTCATCTTTCTCAAGACAGGAAAATGCCACCCTGAGGTCTGTCTTGCCTAAGGAGATAAGCCCCACCCCGTATTTTTCCAGGAGATGTACCCTGAGCGATTCCGCTTCAACCGTTTTCAATTTCAAACACATGAAGTATCCGGAGTTAAATGGGTATGGCTCCCATGCATCCTGATATTTTAGATCGGCAAGGACCCGTTTGACCTCTTGGGCACGCTCCTTCATTATCCGAAACTTATCTTCCTTCTCCTCATGGTAGTCATCAGATCGCAATGACCTCAGCACTATTTCCTGGCTCAGATGAGAGGCATTGGAGATGGATCCCCTTACCGCACCAGCCGTTTTCTTCTCCAGGGCATCAAAGGCGGGCCTCGATTCGGCCTCAAAGAATGCGCCGTAGGTGATAAAACCGACCCTCAACCCCCAGACATAATTTTCCTTGGTGGCCCCATCCAACTTGATAGCCAAGAGTCGCGGATCACGCCCGATGAGTTTCGTGAATATGGATTCCTTTAGTGTTTCCTCTTCAAAAAACAGTCCGAAATAGGCATCATCTGTGAGCGCCAGGACATTGATCCCGTTCCGGGCGAGCTTTGTCAGGATGTCAGCAATATGATCAGCCTCGCCTGGGGTGACGGTGTAGCCCGTGGGATTGTTGGGGAAGTTGAGTATCACGATAATCTTCTTTCTGCCCTTTGCTTCCGACTCAACACAGGCCTTAAGGGCTTCCAGGTTGAATCCGCCCTGGCTGTCGAATAGGGAATAATTTACGATCCGAGCCCCCCTCCTAACTGCAAATATGAGGTTGTAGTTACCCCACATCTTGTCCGGAAGTATGATTGTATCGCCCGGGTCCACCCACATGTCAGAGACGACGCTCATGCCGTGGGTGATTGCGTGACTCACAATGGGAAGGCTGACCTCTTTTAATTTGAGAGAGGGGTTTTTTTCAAACAAGGCCTCCTTCCAGGCCTCACGCAAAGGCATGATTCCGAAAGAAGGGGCGTAGGTGAGTGCCTCTTCAGGCCTAAGCTGGCTGACCATGGACATAACGGAGGGGAGGAACATGGTCCGCCCCTTTTCAGTGGCCATGCCTACTGTGGCATTAAACTTGTGGGCCTTTTCCTTTGCCTCGGCACCCTGAGAAAGGATGCCCTTTGGGAAAAAGAGGTTTTTACCTACCTCTGACAGCGACTCGTAGACATGTACATTGGCCTCTTTTATTATTTGGTTTAGCTCTTTTGCGATTGGGTTCATAGGACCTTCCTTTCTCTTTTGCGCATGGGGTTAGGATACCGGGAGGAATTTTTGCTGTTCACTTTTTGAACAGTTTCCAGAATCTAAATCCGGGGTCTGTCTGTGCTTTCTGATTAGTCGGTGGTTCGCGGAGTTGTCAAGCAAAAATGTGGAAACAATTATGCAAGAAGGATGATAGGATCAGGTCTAAGATCCTGCTTGAAGGTGGGGCACTGGGGGATTTTCAATTTGTCTTGACTTAAAAACTTGACTCCTAATATATTTATGTGGATTTTTTGCAAGATATTTTTATTTGGCAGGTTGAACTGATAGTACCTCGAGGGCACAATCGGCAACTCAAGTGCAGAAGTTAGCCTGTCTTTCAGAAAGGGGAATTGCATATGAGGGATGTGGTTATAGTTAGTGCGTGCAGGACCGCTATTGGTGATTTTTCCGGCTCCCTAAGTTCCATTTCGGCGACGGAACTCGGGGCTATTGTAATCAAAGAGGCAGTTGGACGCGCGGGCATAAGGTACGAGGATGTGGACGAAGTGATAATGGGCAATGTCCTGCCCCACGGGCTGGGCCAGAACCCAGCAAGGCAGGCCATGGTCAAGGCCGGTCTCCCATGGGATGTAGGTGCCATTACAATAAACAAGGTCTGTGGATCAGGCCTTAAGGCCGTGATGCTCGGCGCCCAGGCCATCCAGTGTAACGATGCCGATATAGTGGTGGCAGGGGGAATGGAAAATATGAATCTCTGCCCCTACATGCTTGAAAAGGCAAGAACCGGTTACCGTATGAACAATGGAATGCTCATTGATTGTATGGTCCGTGACGGCCTTTGGGACCATGTAAATGACTTCCATATGGGAATGAGTGCAGAACTGGTGGCGGATAAATATGGGGTTACCAGGGAGGATATGGATGCCTTTTCACTCAATTCCTATGAAAAGGTGTGGAAGGCCATTGAGGAAGGGAAGTTCAAGGATGAGATTGTACCGGTTGAGGTTCCGGTCAGGAAAGGGGAGCCAAAGGTCTTTGATGCGGACGAAATCCCCTGGCGAAAGCCCAAGACGAGTGCGGAGGCCTTGGCAAGGCTTCGGCCGGCCTTCAAGAAAGACGGCAGGGTAACACCAGGAAATGCATCCAAGATAAGTGACGGCAGCTCGGCCCTTGTGCTCATGGCCAGGGAGAATGCAGATGGGCTAGGATGTAAACCCATGGTACGAGTGGGAGCCCAGGGAGCAGCCGGGATTGACATGAAATATGTCCTCGTTGCACCCATACTATCAATACCCAAGGTCCTGGCCAAGGATGGGCTCAAGGTGGAGGATGTGGATTTGCATGAGATAAATGAGGCCTTCAGTTCCTCCTCTGTCGCCGTCAGTAATGAGCTGGCGATCGATCCCCAGAAGCTAAACGTTCATGGTGGATCCGTGTCCCTGGGCCATCCCATCGGGGCGAGCGGTGCCAGGGTCTTGACCAGCCTCATCTATGCCATGAAGGACAGGGGGGCGGCCATCGGAGAGGCTTCCCTCTGTCTCGGGGGTGGCGAGGCCGTGACGCTTGTGGTTTACAACGAGGGATAGATATTAATACCTCAAAAATAAATTTGGGTTCAAGACGGGGAGAAAACACTATTCCGGTTTATCCGGGTTAGGGTATAAAGGAGATAGCTTATGACGGATGTGGTGATAGTTTCCGGCGTAAGGACGCCGGTTGGGAACTTCGGCGGCGCCTTGAAGGGAACACCAGTTGTTGAACTGGGCGCCCTGGTACTGAGGGAAACCCTCAAAAAGGTTAACTTGAAACCCGTGGCGTCAGACGCACTGACTCGGTTTGAACCGGATGGCCTTAAAGGCCTTGGGATGATTGAGCTTGAGAAAGAGAGTTATGATTATGATGATTCGCATCAGCCCGTTCAGATTGATGAAGTGATCATGGGAAATGTGGTGGGGGCCGGTCAGGGACAGAATGTTGCCAGACAGGCCATGATCAAGGCAGGGATATCAAAAGAGACAAGTGCCTTTACTGTCAACAAGGTATGTGCATCCGGGATGAAGGCAGTAACGCTCGCCACGCAGGCGATCCGAGCGGGGGATGCCGAGGTGATCTTGGCCGGTGGAATGGAAAATATGAGCCTGATTCCCTACACCCTGCCGGCGGCCCGATGGGGAGCCCGCATGAATAATGCTGACCTGGTGGACTTGATGGTCTTTGATGGTCTCTTTGAGATCTTTTATGGATACCACATGGGCGTAACCGCCGAGAACATTGTTGAAAAGTATGGCATCTCAAGGCAAGAGCAGGATGAACTCGGGGCACTGAGCCACCAGCGTGCAAGAAAGGCCATCGCAGATGGGATCTTCAGGGATGAGATCATTCCGGTGGTAATCCCCCAGAGAAAGGGGGACCCGGTTGTATTTGATACCGATGAAAGGCCCATGGATACCAGCGTGGAAAAGATGGCCAAGCTTCGCCCGGCATTCAAGAAAGATGGCACGGTCACGGCCGGAAACGCGTCCGGTATTAACGATGCGGCAGCCGCCCTGCTCCTTATGTCAGCTGACAAGGCAAAGGAACTCGGCTTGAAACCCCTGGTCAAGATAAGGGCCTGCGCATATGCTGGCATAGACCCGGCCTATATGGGGCTGGGACCAATCCCGGCAGTACGGAAAATCTTTGAGAAAGAGAGGCTCTCAATTGATGATTTTGGCGCCATCGAGCTGAATGAGGCCTTTGCGGCCCAGGCCGTCGCATGTATGCGGGAGCTCAAATGCGATGTGGCAAAGACAAATGTCCTTGGAAGCGGGGTCTCTATCGGCCATCCCATAGGGTGTACAGGCGCCAGGATCATACTGACCCTGATGGGCGTGATGTTAAGGGGAGGCCATGATCTAGGTCTGGCATCGCTTTGTATCGGCGGTGGCCAGGGCATGGCAACGGTGTTAGAGATTGGCATAAATCATAAATCATACAGGGAGTGAATGATGTCATACGAAAATATTATATTTAAGATAGAAGGGGATGTGGCGGTCATAAGGTTCAACCGCCCCGAGGCCTTAAATGCCATTAATCCTGCTGTCGTGGAAGAGGTCAATGACGCCCTGGACAAGGTTGAAGCGGATCCCGCTGTAAGGGTGCTGGTCCTCACCGGTGAAGGTGAGAAGGCCTTTGTGGCGGGGGCCGACATAGCCTATATGGTAAAACTTTCGCCCCTTGAGGGTCGTAAATTTTCACGGGGGGGGCACAAGCTTCTCTTCCGCCTGGAAAATCTGCCTATCCCTGTGATCGCTTGTGTAAATGGTTTCGCATTGGGGGGAGGGACTGAGATTGCCTTGGCCTGCGATTTTATCTATGCCTCCGAGAACGCCAAATTCGGGCAGCCTGAAATTAATCTTGGGGTCATCCCCGGGTTTGGGGGAACCCAGCGACTCGCACGACTGCTAGGAAAGGCCATGGCCAAGGAGCTTTGCATGACAGGCGTTATGATAAGTGCCCGGGAAGCAAAGGAGATCGGCCTTGTTAACAAGGTATTTCCACACGATAAGCTGTGGGAAGAGACCATAAAGACAGCCAGACTCATGGCGAGTAAAGGTAGGGTATCTCTCCGGGCCGTCAAGCGCTGTGTAGACCGGGGCTATAACGTTGATCTGCCTTCCGGTTGCTATATGGAGGCTGATGCCTTTGCATTATGTAAGGCCAGCCCTGACGCAACTGAAGGCATGACTGCCTTCCTGGAGAAGAGAAAACCTGAATTCAAAGGGGAGTTGACCTAAAGATGGACTTTACTCTAAGTGAAGAACAACAGATGGTTCGAGATATGGCTCAGCGATTTGCCGAAGCCGAGATTAAGCCGAAGGCTGCGGAGCTGGACGAAACGCATGAGCATCCCGTGGATATTCTAAAACAGTTGGGTGAGTTGAAGATGATGGGTATAGCCGTGCCCGAGGAGTACGGTGGCGGGGGTATGGACTACGTATGTTATGTGCTTGCCCTTATTGAGATCTCAAAGGCATGTGCCTCCACAGGGGTGATCATGTCTGTAAATAACTCCCTATACTGTTTCCCCGTGGATGCCTATGGGACGGATGAGCAAAAAAAGAAATATCTCTACCCGTGTGCGGCGGGCGAAAAGCTCGGGTGCTATGGCCTGACCGAGGCGGGAGCTGGTTCGGACCCGGCCGGTATGCGGACGACCGCCGTGAGGGACGGAGACGAATGGGTTTTAAATGGTGAGAAGAAATTCATCACCAACGGCAACGTGGCATCTTATGGTGTGATCGCTGCGGTGACGGAAAAAGGGAAGGGTTACAAGGGGATCAGCTCATTTGTTGTTGACTTCGAGAACACACCTGGCTTTAAGGTGGGCCGGGTGGAGGAAAAGCTGGGTATCTGCGCCTCCGGGACCTCAGAGCTGGTCTTTGAGGATGCCAGGGTGCCGGAGGATGCCCTCCTGGGGGAAGAGGGCGGGGGGTTCAGGCAGATGCTCACCACCCTTGACGGCGGTCGGATAGGCATCGCCTCCCAGGCCGTGGGGATCGGCAGGGCCGTGCTTGAGGAGGCAGTGGAGTACGCCAAGACACGAGAACAATTCGGCAAACCAATATCCTCCTTTCAGGCCATTCAATGGAAACTGGCAGACATGGCCACAGAGCTGGATGCGGCCGAACTCCTTACCCTGAAGGCGGCATGGCTGGAGGACCACAAGAAGCCTTATGAAAAAGCGGCCGCCATGGCCAAGATGTCTGCCTCGGATGCGGCCATGAGGGCCTCTGTGGAGGGGGTTCAGGTCTTGGGTGGATATGGGTATTGTAAGGAATATCCCATGGAGAGGCATATGAGGGATGCCAAGATATGCCAGATATATGAGGGTACCAATGAGATTATGCGGTTAATAATTGCAAGAAATCTTATTCAGTAATTGGAAATTGAAGATTGAAAGATACCAATCGACAATTTACAATCGAAAGGGGGTTTTCCGATGCCCTTGACTTTTGACCAGAAGGTATTTGAAGACATAGGGAAGGGGTACAAGAGATGGCAAGAGAAACTTGAGAAGGTCTTTTCCTCCAGGTCAGAGCGGCTTGATAGGTTCTCCACTGTCTCAGATAGGGTAATCAACAGGATCTACACCCCGTCCGATATCAGAGATCAGGATTTCCCCAGAGACCTGGGCTTCCCGGGCGAATATCCCTTCACACGCGGGGTCCAGCCCTCCATGTATCGAGGGCAGCTGTGGACCATGAGGATGTTTGCGGGGCTCGGGAGTGCAAAAGATACCAACAGACGTTTTCACATCTTGGTAAAAGAGGGTCAGACTGGCCTTTCCACGGCATTTGACATGCCCACATTGATGGGATACGACACGGACTCTCCCAAGGCCAGGGGGGAGTGCGGAAGGTGCGGGGTGGCCGTGGATACCTTGCAG
>JAUUVE010000402.1 GCA_030589715.1 Desulfobacteraceae bacterium
CTCCATCAAAATGGGCGATTTTGGGAAAGGAGTCGGTGGTCATAATGGCCTGGGCGGCCAGGGGTATGCCATCCGGAGAAAGAGCGGTTGCCAGATCGGGAATAGCCCCCTCAATCATCTCCATGTTGAGCGCCTGCCCAATAACGCCTGTGGAGGCAACCAAGACCTCCTCAGAGAGGACCCCCAGTTCCCTGGCCACAAGGTCAGCGGTCCGGCGTGCGTCCCCTAAACCAGCCTCTCCGGTACAGGCATTGGCGTTACCGGCGTTGGCAATGACACCCCTTGCCTTTCCGTCTCCAATATGCTCACGGCTCAGGATGACCGGAGCGGCCTTGACCTTGTTGGCCGTGAATACCCCTGCCGCTGCACTCTCTGCTTCTGAAGCAATCAATGCCAGGTCCAGGCCGCCGTCTTTCTTAAGGCCCGCAGATAGGGCCGAGGCCTTAAAGCCTCGGATAACATACTTCTCCGTCTCCATTCTTTTACCAATCCAGCTTCTGGTCGGGCCCTCAACCTAAAGCCCTGTGCCCAAAGCCCTACTTAGTGCCTGACCAAAAACCTCGAAATATGGTTTTTACTTTTACTCGCAAATCTTGAACGCCCTGAAATTGCTTTCTTTTTTCAATCCAAAATCCCTGGCCCAGACCTGGTTTGTGCCGCTCGGCTTGTATAGCACTCATTTCCAAAGTGTTACAACGACAGTCCAGCAGTATTCCAGATGAGTCGCACCAGGGCAGGCCGCATTCCAAAATCCAAAATCATGCCTGAACGGACTTTTCGTTCAGGCACTACTTATTGGCCCCGCAGCACTTCTTATACTTCTTCCCGCTCCCACACGGGCAGGGGGCATTTCGCCCAATCTTCTTTCCCTTTCTCTTGACCGTAGTATCCTCCGACGCATCTTCTCCATGCCCCATATGTAACGCCTTCTTTTTCTTCTTTGGCGCCTCGGCTGGCCCCCGTCGCGCCACCTGTATCCGGAAAAGCGTGCCCAGGGTCTCTTCCCTGAGCCCATCCATGAGCCCTTCAAAGAGCCCAAATCCCTCTTTTTGGTATTCTTTGAGCGGATCAAGTTGACCGTACCCGCGAAGTCCAATGCCCTCCTTCATCTGCTCCATATTCTGGAGGTGCATCACCCACTGATTATCTATGATCTGGAGCATAATAAAGCGCTCAAGCTGCTCAAGGTCTTCCTTTCCGAAGAGCTTCTCCTTTTCCTCATAAGCAGAATGGACCTGCTCCCTGATCATCTCCTTAAGGGTATCTCGATTTAAGGCATCAAAGGCCGCTTCTCCGATATGCTCAGGGGTGATCTTGGCCCGGAACCCGAAAAGCCTGGAAAGGCCGCTTATCAGCCCCTGGATATCCCAGTCTTCGGGATACGCTTTGGGATCGATCCATCTGTCAACCAGGTCCTCCACCTTCTCATCGATCATGTTCTCTACAATCTCTTCAAGCCCTTCGCCATCCAAGATGTCTCTTCTGAGAGAATAGATGACCTCCCTTTGTTTATTCATCACATCGTCATATTCAATCAGGTGCTTCCTTATATCAAAATTATGTCCCTCCACCTTTCTCTGTGCGTTCTCAATGCCGCGGGAGACCAGGCTGTGCTCGATAGGCTCACCCTCTTCCATGCCCAGGCGGTCCATGATGGACGAGATCTTATCAGAGCCGAATATCCTCAGGAGATCGTCTTCAAGTGAGAGATAAAAACGAGAAGACCCAGGGTCGCCCTGTCTTCCGCATCGACCCCTTAGCTGGTTGTCGATGCGACGGCTTTCGTGCCTCTCAGTGCCCAGGACGTGAAGGCCTCCCAAATCCGTCACGCCCTCGCCCAGGACAATATCGGTCCCTCTTCCAGCCATATTGGTGGAGATCGTTACGGTCTTTGCCTGCCCTGCTTGGGCGATAATTTCTGCCTCCTTCTGGTGATGTTTGGCATTTAGCACTGAATGGGGAACCCCTGCCCTCTTCAGCATCTTGCTCAACATCTCTGATTTCTCGATAGAAATGGTGCCCACCAGAGCGGGCTGCCCCCTTTCGTACAATTCCTTGATCTCTTCAACTGCCGCCTTAAACTTCTCTCTTTCTGTCTTATAAATGGCATCAGGGTGATCATGGCGGATCATTTTTTCATTAGTGGGGACGACTATCACATCCAATTTATAGATGTTGTTGAACTCTGCCGCCTCTGTATCTGCCGTACCGGTCATTCCGGCAAGTTTTTCATACATCCTGAAAAAATTCTGAAAGGTAACGGTCGCCAACGTCTGGTTCTCTCCTGCCACACTCACCCCTTCCTTGGCCTCCACGGCCTGGTGCAACCCGTCACTCCATCTCCTGCCCGGCATCATCCGGCCCGTAAACTCATCAACAATCACTATCTGGCCATCCTTGATAACGTATTGGACATCCTTTTCAAAGAGCCAATAGGCCTTGATAAGCTGCTGGGTGGCATGGAGGAGCTCCGACGCTTTCACAAAGCCTTCTTCAAGGTCCTTAAGCCGTCCATCCTTTTCCTCGTCTGTTAACTCCTCATTTTCCCGGATGCGGTAGCCCTCCTCATCTATATCGGGCAAGATAAAGTCCGCCCGCCCACCACTTGTGAGAAATTCGATCCCCTTTTCGGTCAGTTCCACTGCATTGCTCCGTTCGTCAATGGTGCAATAAAGGATCTGATCCAAATCAGGCAGGAGCTTTTGGGAACTTAGCATGCTCTCTGTCCTGTCAATCTGTTTTTTCAGTGCCTGGTTCTGGGCAACAATGTCCAGGAAAACAGGATTCTTGGGATCACCCCTC
>JAUUVE010000007.1 GCA_030589715.1 Desulfobacteraceae bacterium
ACCCGTGTAGTCTCTTCGGGTTTGGTCGTTTTAACTCCTTTCAGATCAAAGATCTGGTCAAAGGTCTGAAGGTCTTCGAGTCGGGTTTCTTTAAATTTATCTTCTGCCTGCTCGCCGAGGGCATTGCGGTCCACTAAGAATAAAACATGACGAAATCGACCGGTTTTGATCAGCCGGTAAAGCAAGCCAATGGCCGTAAGGGTTTTTCCCGTTCCGGTCGCCATGGCAAGCAGCATGGCCCGTTTCCCCTTTTCAATTGCCTCTTCCACTTTCTGAACAGCACGGATCTGATAATCCCGCAATCCGAGGTAATCAAAAGGCTCTTTCTTGAGTTCAGACTCCGCCTTATCCTGGTCCTGTTGCAAAAGCTCTATAACCCCCTGCGGGGAGTACCAGGCGTGCAATGGTCTCGGATGATTGGTAGGCCGTCGTCCATCGAGAAACCATATGCCTGACTTCTGTTCCAATTGTTTCAGATATGGCCGTCCATTAGTGGCAAAAAGCAACGGCATCTTATATTCTCCCCAGGGGCCGCCTGCAAAATGCTCTTCCCCTTTAATTTCAACATCCCTGGCATAACGCTTGGCCTGCCGTAGATCCGATACCACTTCCCTTGCCTTTTTCTTGGCCTCAACAACACCAACCAAATTCATCCCTACAAACAGGGCATAATCTGCCGGTCCCGAAGTCGTAGGCCATTCAGCAATGGCTTTGTATGTCCCCTTTTCGGGGCGAACTCCTTTTGCATAGCGAAGATTCTGAGTGTCAGCCACCCAGCCAGCGGCATTCAATTGCTGATCTATCAATTGACGTGTCTCGACCTCAGTGAGATTCATTCTATTGGCTGCGCTTGCAGATAGCTTGCGTCGAGCCGTTTTCGTCTCTTCAGTGACCTCCCATCCTTTTAAGTTCTCAAGCTCAGCCTGAAGTCTTTCATTCGTTTCGTCTAACTGATCAGAACGCTGGGTGAGTTCTTGTTTTAGAGTATCAATCTGACTTGCATCAAACGATATCTGTGCGGGTGGGACAAAATCCTGAGCACTATATTCTCCGTCCCCATAGGTCTGCCTGAACCAGCCTGCCAAACGGTGGGCAAACTGCAAATGGGTTTGTGCTTCTTCAGGGGTACCATAGACTTCATGAGTGGCTTTATTCCCCGTTTTTCTGAGGGCATGGAAGAGAGGAACCAGGTTTTCAGGAATAATCCTCTTACTATTCAACAAATTGAGTCTTGAAATCTGCTTTCCATCTATCGGGTCTTCTTGGTTTTCATAGGCGAAGAGATATTTTGTTAAAATTTCTCCAAACATGCGCAGTTTTATGAGAGATGTATTGGGATCTATATATAGATTCTTCTCCGCCAAATCGCCCAATTCGGCGAGCATGGGCCATGCTGTTGAGAGAAAGCTGAAATTACTCATAACAACTTACCTGTCTTGAGACTGAAGGCCTTGTTTGGTGTCACAATCAAATGGTCGTGGACTTTAATATCGAATTCCGCAGCGAGTTTTTCTAGCCTCTGAGTAATCTTGTGGTCATTTTCTGAGGGAACCGGGTCACCGCTTGGGTGATTGTGCACCATAATCAGACCTGTTGCGTCGCGAAGAAAAGCAGTCTTCAGGATTTCCCGGGGATAAAACGGGGCTCGATCTACAGTGCCTTCAGTGACTGTAAAATGGTATGAGAGACGATTGGCATCATTTAAATACAGTATCATTAAACATTCACGCGGCGCAGAACCCAAATGTATCCGAACAAATTCGGCAATATCTTCGGGCGAGGAAATTGATTTGGCATATTCAACCTCCTGCTCTAAATACCTGACTATAAATTCCCGAGTTGCAAACAAAAACGTGGATGTCTGGGGACCGATCCCTTCCACCTCCAGTAATCGCTCCCTTGGCTGGTCAAGTACCGCTGCAAGTGAGCCGAATCGCTTCAAGAGACTTTTGGCGGTGGGTTTTGTATCCTTTCTGGGAATGGCATAAGTCAACAGCAACTCCAGTAGCTCATAGTCCGCAAAGGCTTTTCTTCCGGCTTTGACAAGACGCTCTCGGAGTCGGCTACGAGGGCCGTGTCTATGGTCTTTCTTTCGCATCAAAGTAGTATCAGTGCAAAAGTTAGTATCGTCATGCCGGTGTTTTTATAACTCTCCAAAATATCTTTCTCTCCACCCCCCACCCTCAATTCCCCTCCACCGGGGGAGGAGGAATTGAGTTTCTGGATGGGCACTAATTACACCTGAACCCGTAGGTTTCCTGTCAATAATACTTGCATTAATCCCTTTTTCAATAGATTTAGTTGCTCCTTGTGGTTTGATTCGTTTTGCATTCGGTTTTCAATTGAGGATAGGATTCCCTATGCTTTAATTGATAGTCTATCTTCGCCAAACATGAAGATAAACTATATAATTGAGAATATCTATTCCTTTGTGAGCTAGTATTTTTCAAGGAGACATATCCTGCAAGGCCTATTATCAGATGGTCAAGAGGGTCAGGCCAACAGCAAGTCCACTATCCTGTCCACATCACAGTGGGCCTCGAAGTGTTCAGCCAACCGGTTGTACTGGTGAAACCTGGCAAGTCTTCCCTGTCTTGGGGGCCTTTCCCTGAGCCCCTTATCCCTCCTGATCCTATTAAGGAAATCCCCCCTGAAGCCGGGGGAATCCAATATCCCGTGGACATAGGTTCCTGAGATCCGCCCCCCTTCCACACACCAGCCGTCAAGCCATGACTTCTTTTTCCCCGGCTGGTGGATCCGCAAGAAGGGCTCCCCGACTCTCTGTAGATTCTTGCTCATCCCCATATGGATCTCATACCCCCTGATTCGCTTTCCATTTGTCAGGCAGGTACCCGTCACCTTGCGCACGACCTTATCTTCCTCAAGCATGGTCTCTACGGGGAGGAGACCGAGCCCCTTGACTACCCCTCGGTTTGATTCAACCCCAAGAGGATCTCTGATCCTCTCCCCCAGGAGTTGATATCCACCGCAGATGCCAAGGACACTTCCACCTCCCTTCACAAACCCCCTGATGGCCCTTTTCCATCCGGTTCGGGCCACCCAGATGGCATCCTCCATCACATTTTTTGTGCCGGGCAGGACAAGGCAATCATATTTATTTGACAACTCCTGGGGACGAAAGAGATAGTTGACCACTACGTCCTGCTCCCTCGGGAGTCCCTCCAGATCTGTGAAGTTGGATATGGCAGGGAGCTTTAGGGCTGCTATATTTATCGTCTTTGGGCCGATTGGTTTGAGGGTCCGCTTATCTTCCTGTACCGCTACCGAGTCTTCAGGATCTATCAGGATGTCCTGATAGAAGGGGACCAGGCCCAAGACAGGCCGCCTGGTCTTCTTCTCTATATACTCAATTCCGGATGAAAATAGCCTCGGGTCTCCACGGAACTTGTTGATCAGAAACCCGATGGTAAGCCCCCTCTCTTTTCGGGTCATCAGATCATAGGTACCGATTATCTGCGCAAAGACGCCTCCACGATCGATATCGGCCACCAGGATACAGGGAGCCCCCACTGCCTTTGCCATTGAGAAATTGACCAGGTCATTGGCCTTGAGATTCATCTCACAACAGCTCCCGGCCCCCTCCATGACGATGATCTCGTATCCCCGGGACAACCGCTCGTAAGATTCCATGACCGTCTTTTTCAGCCTTTGCTTAAAATCATGGTAGTCGATGGCTTCCATCTGGCCAAACACCTTCCCCTGCAGGATGATCTGGGACCCCATTTCTGTGGAGGGCTTGAGGAGGATTGGATTCATATGCACCGAAGGCAAGACCCCGGCGGCCTCGGCCTGAACCACCTGTGCCCGTCCAATCTCCCCCCCTTCTACTGTTACGTAGGAGTTGTTGGACATGTTCTGGGCCTTGAAAGGGGCAACCTTGTAGCCCCTCTTTTTGAATATGCGGCAAAAGGCGGCCGTGGCGATGGATTTACCCACATCGCTTCCGGTCCCCAGAAACATGATGGCCTTGGCCATTTCTTTTTCCCTTCTATTCACCGCCCACTCGCTACACTCCTTAGAGACACAGAGGCCGCTGAGTTTGTTATTTCTTTTTCCTCTGCGATCTCAGCGTCTCGAGCGATCCCGACCAATCGGGAGAGCGGGCGGTGAATATCAAAGATAAACTAGAATAATAAGATATATTTTCTGTTCACAACAGTAATATATGCCAGGATCTAATTTGGCGCAAACGGAACATAAATCCTAATACTCATAGGTGAGGCTAAAAAAAACAGATCTCCCGGCCCCTGGGTAGCCAGACGCAGGGTATGGACGGGTAGCCCCATAAAAGGTGCTCATATAGGTATCGTATTCCTTGTTGAAGAGATTGTTGGCCTGTCCGGAGAGGAGCCAGTGATCAAAGAGCCGCATCTCAAGTTTCACATCGGTCGTCCAGTAAGGATCCAGGGTATATGTAACGGTCTTGGAATACCCCCCACCCTGACTCTCGTTGCGGTACCACAGCCTCTCACCAACATACCGAACCGTTAACCAGCCTGTCAGGTCCTGGGTGAATGCATAGGAGAGGTCGCCTCTAAAGAGGTGTTCAGGGCTATACGTGGCCCGGCGCGTATTCCACGTCTTTGTATCTGTTGGAGTCTCCCTGCCATATTCCTGTGCCTCTTCCTCCGCGTTCAGATAGGTATAGTCTAAAGCAAGGGTGAAGTCATATACAGGGCCTAATTTCATTCCTATCTCAACACCGTCTGCCCTATAACCCTTGAGGTTCTGGGGTGAGTATACATATGTGTCTGGGTCGGATGTCCACTGGATCCTGTTATCCAGGTCCCATCTGAAGTAAGAGCCGGTCAAAAATAGCATGTTGTCAAAGAGTCCCTGGTCCAGGGTGACGTCGGTATGCCAGCCTGTCTCAGGTTTTAGGTCCGGGTTGCCCTGCCTATACTTTTCTTTGGGCCAGAAAAGGTCGTTGGGGGTTGGTGCCAAGAAGTGCCTGCCATGGGTGGCCTTAATGGCTGTGTCTTCGAATGGATTCAAGACTAACCCAAAGAGGGGGACATTTTCGGTGCCGAATTGAGAGTGCCGTTCGTGCCTTATGCCGGCCAGGCCCTTGACATACTTGGATGGCCGGTATTGGGCCTCCATATAGGTTCCTATGGTATGGAGATCGTCCGTTGTTGTGGATTTTGTCCCTGGGAGCTCTGTTCCGGTCGAATCCAGATCTACATTTTTGTTCTCCCAGTCATAGGCCCTGTATTGTGACCCCACTAGAACGCTTGCGCCCTTAAAGGGCTTGATATCTATATTTCCCTCAACCCCAAAGACCTTATTTGTGGTCCAGGATCTTGCCCCCGTGCCATCCGAATTGTAACGTTGATAGAAGTAGTTCTCCATATATGTGTAGTCTCCCCTGAGGTTGTATGCCAACCATTCTGCCGGCTTGCCTTTGAATCGGAGGGCCACGTGGGCGTCATCATTGCTGCCATTGTTTAGCAGGCTGGCAGACTCGCTGTTATAAAATTCTGTTCCATCGATAAAATAAGGCTGGGTTCCGTCAGGCGGCTTGACCCCGGGAATGCCATACTTTCGGTCAATATAGTCCGCATAGAGGCTTATATCCAGGGCATCACTTTTTTCCAGTACAAGCTTTAGAGAGACATCATTTTGGGTCAGGTCGCTGTTGGAGCGGAACCCGTTGGTCTTATGTCTGTTGGCAGTCAAATAGTAACCAAATTCGTCCGTGACAAACATCCCCTGTTCGGCCGAAACCAGGTAGGTACCTTGAGACCCGTAACCACCACTAACCTTGAGATCCATCCTATCCCGTTTTGGCCTTTTGGTTATGATGTTGATTGTGCCTCCTATTGCACCTGTCCCATAAAGGAGGGAACCGGACCCCTTGACCACCTCTATCCGTTCAATGCTGTTAAGGGGGATTCTACCTACATCCGCTTTGCCTAAGGAAGGAGAATTGATGTTAACGCCGTTTACAAAGACCTGTGTCCCTTTACTCGTCATGCCCCTGATCCGGATCTCCTGGCGGGCACCCCCGTAATTCCCATATGTCCTCCAGTCTATGCCCAGTTCATTGGCCAGGAGCTCCCCCAGGGTTTTGGCTGGAGATTCCTGGATGTCCAGTTCATCCATAATGATCACAGCATTTGGTACGTCCTTCCGCTTCTCTTCGGTCTTCGTGGCGCTAACGACCACTTCATCCATGGTGAATTCCGCTAACCCTTCCTCCTGTTTCTCTTCCCCACGGCTGAATTCGGGGATGCCGAAAACGACACCAAGTATAAACAGGACCATGAGTTTTTTCATCATCTCTTTCTCCTTTTCCGAAATATGGAGTCGTTTGTCAGGTCCGGAGAAAAAATTCCCGGACCGAAATGAATCGATCCGGGGATGTCCCTTTTTTATCCTCAAGATCAACAGGCAACCCCAGCCCTCGAGGGTCAGCCATTCCGTTCAGGCAGGTCTTCTGACTCCCCCGCCCCCTTAGCGGCCTTCCCATCCCGATCTACAGAAACAGTGACACAAAATGCTAAGAGAGTTCCCTTTTCTTGGCAAACAAAAGAAAAGGGCGGGGTCACAGCGGCGGGCCCGTCCCGGTTTTTGCCGGGTTCCCTATTAAGCTCAAAATGAGCGCCTGAACAATATTCCGGACTTTAGGAGAGGCCGCAAGGGAAGTCAACAACAAATCGCTGCACTAGCACTGTGACGGCAAAGTATACTCAGTTAAATTGCGTTAACATCTATTTAACCGGGGTCGATACACAAATGTTAGCTCCAACAGGTTCAGCCTCTCACAAAGGTGCGCTAAGTTTGCCACTTTTCATATACGGTCTTTGCGTTTGCGGGTAGTGTAAAATTTCTTGTGGAGGAATGTTTTGCTTGACAACACATACGCTATTTGGGATCTATCGTGAACTGTATTCATTTCCATACAGACATGAGCCCGAGCAAAAAGGGAGCCGAACTGAATGGACATTTTACTTCAGTTGATTGTAAGCGGTATCGCAGTCGGTGGTGTCTACGCCCTGATTGCCCTCGGTTTTGTCTTGATCTATAAGGCTACGAGCGTCATTAACTTCGCGACCGGCGAGTTTATGATGGTTGGCGCTTACGTCTGCCTCACTTTGCTCACCTATCTGAAGATCCCCTTTGCCTTTGTCCTTGTCTTTACCCTCGCCTTTGCCTTTATGATGGGGGTGATCATCGAGCGCCTGATCCTCAGGCCTCTCATCGGAGAACCCGTCATCTCCGTAATCATGGTGACCATTGGCCTGTCGAGCATCCTTAAGGGTCTCGCCCACATTATCTGGACAGCCGATTTCCGTTCTTTCCCTGATATCCTCCCTGCAGAGCCGTGGGACCTGGGTTTTGCCATTGTCCCCTCGGCACTAAAGTGGGGATTCATTTTCGCCATCATAGGGGTCGTTATATTTACCCTCATCTTCAAATATTCGAGGGTGGGTATTGCCATGAGGGCCAACGCCTCAGACCAGCAGGTTGCTCAGTCCATGGGAATAAGTACCAAGGTGATCTTTGCCCTGTCATGGAGCTTTGCGGCCTGTGCGGCGTCCATCGGTGGAATCGTCGTCGGAAATATCAGCGGAATCCACCCCCAGTTAGGGCACGTTGGCCTCATGGTCCTCCCTGTTGTTATCCTCGGTGGCCTGGACAGCATTGGTGGGGCGATCGTGGGGGGGTTCATTATCGGTATTTTAGAGAACCTGGCAGGGGGCTATATCGACCCCATCCTTCCTGGATTCAAGGAGGTCGCTCCCTTTATCGTTTTGGTGTTCATCTTGATGATTCGGCCATATGGACTCTTCGGAAAGAAAATCATCGAGAGGGTCTGAGAGATTGCGGATTGCGGAATGAAATTGAGAAAAAACCAGTGATCAATGACCAATGACAATAGAGCGGGATTCGGACGATGCGCTGTGGCGATTTTAAAGATACTTACGTGAGGGATGAGGCCATCTTTCAGTCGGTCTTCGTGAAGGTCTGGCTCGCTCTCTTCCTTGTTTGTCTCCTGATCTTTCCCTTCTTGGCCAACGAATACGTCCTCTACATTGTAAATCTGATCGGTATAGCCATTATCGGTGCCCATGGTCTTAATCTGCTTACCGGCTTTACGGGTCAGATCTCTTTGGGCCACGCTGCCTTTATTGGTGTGGGTGCCTATACATCGGCTATCCTGATAACGAGGGTGGGGATTCCTTTTTGGTGGAGCGTACCTATGGCAGGTATCATGTCGGCTTTTGTTGGCGTGATCATAGGGATTCCTTCCTTACGAATAAAGGGGCTTTATTTGGCTATCGCCACGATCGCTGCCCAGTTCATCTTCGAGTATGTATTCATGACCTGGGAATCAATGACCCGTGGAATCAGGGGAATCAATGTACCCGATCCCGAGCTCTTTGGGTTTCGGTTTGATACGGAGAGGAAGTTCTACTTCATAACCTTGTTTTTCGTTGTCGTCGGTACGCTTTATGCCAGGAATTTGATCCGGACACGAGTGGGTCGGGCCTTTATTGCCATAAGGGACAGGGACCTGGCTGCCGAGCTGATGGGGATCAATCTCTTCAGGTATAAGCTTACCTCTTTTGCCATAAGCTCATTTTATGCGGGAGTGGCGGGAAGCCTGTGGGTCAGCTTTATGAACATAGTAACGCCTGAGCACTTCCCATTGTCCCTTTCCATCGAATACCTGGCCATGGTCATAGTTGGAGGTCTGGGGAGTGTCCTGGGGTCCATTTACGGTGCCATATTCATGGTCCTTGTGCCCGAGATACTCAGATTCGGCACCGATTTCATCAAGGACATACCGGCCTTCCAGCATATTTTCGCACCCCTGAGAGAAGTCGTCTTTGGGGCCTTGATCGTCTTTTTTCTGATCTTTGAGCCCCGGGGATTGGCAGAGTTATGGAGAAGGATGAAGAACTTCTTTCTCCTTTGGCCTTTTTCGTACTGAGAGAAAAGAAGAGAGGAGGTGATTGAGATTCCGAATTGGAGAGGGCACGAGGGGTCAGGAACCATCCCGCTCTTTTGGGGACCTCCTTGGCGGCTCCCTGAAGAGCGGCCTTTGGTTTCCGTCTCCTCAAGCAGGTTGGGTTTTAACTGATTTGTAAAAGAAGGAGGTGCAGTCATGAAGGGAAATGGATTGACTCGGCTGGTTTTGACCATAAGCGTTTTGATGGCCTTCCTTGTGACACCCTTGGTTGCCCAAGCCCAGGATGTTATCAAGATCGGGGCTGCCATGCCCATAACGGGGAGATTTGCCTTTGCAGGGACAAAGATCCACGAGGGGCTATCAGACTACATTACCTATGTCAATGAGCAAGGAGGAATAGGGGGGAAGAAGCTCGTTTACATCTTCGATGATACGGAA
The DNA here is from genome assembly GCA_030589715.1 of Desulfobacteraceae bacterium. Lineage (GTDB taxonomy): Bacteria > Desulfobacterota > DSM-4660 > Desulfatiglandales > Desulfatiglandaceae > JABMQV01. Next base: position 9,380 of record JAUUVE010000007.1, read on the forward strand.
TACAAGATGGACAAGGCCGTGGCCATCTTCAAACGGATCATGGCCAAGGACAACCCCTTGATTTTCTATGGAGACAGCACGGGCCTGGGGAAGGCCATCGCTCCAATGATCAAGGAGAAGTATAAGTGCTTCTATGGATCCACCTCTTTTTCAAGCGAGCTCGCCGATCGGGCCAACAATCCCTATGTCTTTGTTTCCGGTCCCACATACAGTGATATGGTCGGGATTCTTCTCAAGTATATCGCCAAGAAAAAGCCTGGGGCGCGCGTGGCGTTCTTTTATAGCAATACCGAGTTCGGCAAGGACCCAATTCCTTTTGGAAAAAAGATGGGCAAGAAGCTTGGCCTCAAACTGGTGGCAGATATGATCGGTAAGGCAGGGGCAGTGGATGTCACTTCCCAGGTCATTCGGCTCAAGCAGAAGAAGGCCGACTATCTCATCATTCATGGGTTCGTCCTTTCCCCGGTCCCTGCCCTGCTCAAAGGATGCAGGGATATGGGCGTAAAGGTGGTTCCCATGGCAACTTTCTGGGGGATGGGAAAGATGGTGCTCGACAAGCTGGGTCCCTTGGCCAAAGGGTTCACCGGTGTCATGCCGTACACCTATTATTGGTATGATGTCCCTGCCATCCAGGAGATAAAGGCCTTCAACAAGAAGCACCACCCCAAGGTAAAACATCGGACAACCTATTATACCCAAGGATGGTTTACGGGGATGATCTTCGCGGAGTGTCTGAGACGCGCCGATAAGGCAGGAAACCTTACCGGGAAGGGGCTTAGCGACGCCCTGGCCACCATCAAGGACTGGAATGTGGGTGGCCTCACGGCACCGGTCACATTTAAGGACAATAAGATCCCCGTGGCAAAGGTCTGGGAGGCAGACGTCAAAAAAAAGGTCTATGTGCCCATATCGGACTGGATCTATCTGGACTAAACCCAGGGTCTGAGTGCCCGGTTTTGGGTGGGATTCATCAACCTGGAATTTGATAAGAAACAGGGTGGAGGGGCAGTGTTTGGTATGCCACCTCACAGCCAGGAGGTGTATCCCGCCCAAAAAATGGGGGCATGTAGCATCTAACATCAGGCCCGCCCCTCAATAGGTGAGGGGAAGGCGAAAGCAAGACTAAGAAGGTGGAGACACCATGGCTAAAGAGACGATGCCAGGCCTTTTGAAGGAAAATGCAGTGAGATATGGTGATCGCAAGGTCGCCATTCGCGAAAAGGAGGTTGGCATCTGGCAGTCGGTCACATGGAAGGAGTACTATGAAAACGTGAGGGATTTTGCCCTTGGGCTCCACAGCCTGGGTTTCAAGCCGGGAGACAAACTCGCCTATGCCGGAGACAACCGGCCGGAAGGGCTTTACTCTGAACTGGCTGCGCAATCCCTTGGGGGGGCCATTGTGGGAATTTACCCGGACAGTCACCTGGACCAGGTGGAGTATATCATCAACCATTCTGACTCCATCTTTGTGGTGGCCGGGGACCAGGAACAGGCTGATAAGGTTTTAGACATTAAGGAGAAATGCCCCAAGGTAGCAAAACTTATAGTGGATGATCCCAAGGGAATGAGGCGCTATGATGATCCTATTTTGGGCTACTTCAAAGATGTACAGAAATTGGGCCATGAGTTGAATAAAAAGGAGCCCCATCTCTTTGAGGATATGGTCCAAAAGGTCACTCCTGACGATGTGGGAATGATCAATTATACCTCGGGAACAACGGGGCTGCCCAAGGGAAGTATGATCACTCATAAGAATATGTTCAACGTGGCCAAGGCCCAGGATACTGTCGATTCCGCCTCGGACACCTTCGAGTATGTCTCCTTTCTTCCGCTCGCATGGATCGGAGAACAGGAATTCGGGGTTTACTGGTCCCTGTACAAGGCCTTTACGGTCAATTTTCCTGAGAAGGTAGAGACGGTCCAGGAGAACATCCGGGAGATCGGCCCTCACATTATGCTGGCGCCGCCTCGCATATGGGAAAAGATGTGCTCCGAGATTCAGGTGAAGATACAGGATGCCGCCTGGATCAAGAGGCTGGCCTACCGTGTCTTTTCGCCTGTGGGATACAGGATGGCTGATTTCAAGCTGGAGAAAAAAGAGCCGTCTTTCGGGTGGAAGTTCCTGAACCGGGTCGCATATTTCCTGCTTTTCAGATCTCTCAGAAATTATTTTGGCCTGACCCATCTTCGTCATGTCTACACTGGTGGTGCCCCTCTGGGGCCGGAGATCTTCAATATGTTTCAGGCCCTGGGAGTAAACATCAAACAGGCCTACGGTATGACAGAACAGACGGCTGCCTCCATAATTCACCGAACCGATGACATACGTCTTGATACCGTGGGTACCCCAATCCCCGGTATTGAATTCAAGATCTCCGATTCAGGGGAGCTGTTGTCCAGGGGCGATACTGTCTTCAAAGGTTATTACAAGGATCCCGAGGCCACCGCGCAAGCGCTCCGGGACGGTTGGTTCCACTCAGGGGATGCCGCTCTTATTGAAGACGATGGTCACGTTATTATCATTGATCGTATGTCCGATGTGATGAAGTTGACAGATGGAAGTAAATTCTCACCCCAGCTCATAGAAAACAAAATGCGATTCAGCCCTTTTATCATCGACGCGGTGGTCGTAGGACAGGAGAGACCATTTATTGCGTCCATGATCGCTATTGATATGGGGAACGTGGGCAAGTGGGCAGAGAACCATCAGCTTCCTTATACTACATTTACAGACCTCTCTCAGAAAGAAGAGGTCTATGATCTTATTGCAGGAGAGGTAAAGAAGACCAACGAGTCTTTGCCCAAGGTAGCCAAAATAAAGAAATTCGTTTTACTGTACAAAGAACTTGATGCGGATGATGATGAGTTGACACGGACACGAAAGGTGAGGAGAAAATTCGTCGCAGAGAGATACAGAGATCTGATCGACGCCCTTTACGGGGAGCAGGAAGAGCTGGAAGTGGAGGCGGATATCCGTTACCAGGACGGGAAGGGCTTTCGAATGAAGACCAGGGTCATGGTAAAACAGGTTGAACCTTTGGCTTAGCCCCGATGATGCAAAAAGATCTGCTTGAATTTCAGAAAATAGCTATTCTTGTAGTTTTAAACTCCTATTTTGAGGTTAACTGAGAAATTCACATTTGATAAAGTCCTGCGATAGCATCGATTGTCAATTTTTGCACTTGTATGGCAGCAAATTTCGTGCACCCGGGTGAATTTTGATGCAACATCGGGGTTAGAATAGGAAAATGGAAGGCAGAGAAAAATACCAACTAAAGATTGAAGATATTCACCTCAGCTTTGGTGGGCTGAAGGCACTTAATGGCGTAACAACGGGGGTCAGGAGTGGGGAAATATTTTCCATCATCGGGCCCAATGGGGCGGGCAAGACGTGTTTGTTAAACTGTATCAATCGATTTTATCACCCTGAGAAGGGGAAGACCCTATTTGAAGGACAGGATCTCAGCCGGCTGAAGGCCCATAAAATCGCATCCCTGGGTATTGCTCGAACATTCCAGAATGTAGAGCTTTTTGGCCACATGACCGTCCTGGACAACATCAAGCTGGGAGCGCACATTCATATGAAGTCCGGGTCGATTTCAGGTGGGATCTATTATGGGAAGACCCGGAGGGAAGAGATGGCCCTTCGTGAACACATTGAGGAGGAGATCATAGATCTCTTAGAAATCGAACAGATAAGGAAAAAGACCGTCCATACCCTTCCCTACGGGTTGCAGAAACGGGTGGAACTGGCTCGCGCCTTGGCCATGAGGCCCAAAATACTCCTACTGGACGAACCGGCCACAGGTATGAACCTTGAAGAAACAGAGGACATTGCCCGCTTTATCCTGGATATAAACGAAGAGTGGGGGGTTACGATCATACTCATTGAGCACGATATGGGAGTTGTCATGGATATATCTGATCGCATTTGCGTCCTGGATTTTGGCCAAAAGATCGCAGAAGGAGAACCGGAGGAGATCAGACACAATGAGCATGTTATCAGGGCCTACCTTGGTGAGGAAGACGTAACCTATTCCAGGTTGGGGGCATAAAAATTAATGGTTACTGGATACTTGATTCTGGATTCTGGATAAAAAATGGAACCGTTGCTGATCGTCAACAATATTGAAGTAATATACCACAACGTTATCCTTGTTTTGAAGGGCATGTCACTCACGGTAAACGAAGGGCAGATAGTGACTGTCCTCGGAAACAATGGTGCCGGGAAGACCACTACCCTGAAGGCCATTTCGGGCCTACTTAAATCGGAGGACGGAGAGGTCACTGACGGACAGATACGCTTTATGGGGGAACGTATCGATAGGAAATATCCCGAAGAGATAGTACGCATGGGCATCTTTCAGGTTATGGAGGGGAGGCGGGTTTTTGAGGACCTGACAGTCGAAGAGAATCTAATTGCCGGTGGGCATACGAACAAGCGCAGAAGCAATATGAAAAAAGACATAGGCACGGTCTATGACTATTTCCCAAGGCTTAGAGAAAGAAAAAGTGTTCTCGCCGGTTATATCAGTGGGGGTGAGCAGCAGATGCTGGTTATCGGCCGTGGTCTCATGGCCACCCCCAGACTAATGCTCCTGGATGAGCCCTCCATGGGGCTGTCCCCCCTCTTGGTGTCCGAGATCTTTGCAATCGTCCAGAAAATAAACAAGGATGAAGGCGTCAGCATTCTCCTGGTGGAGCAGAACGCCCGTTTGGCCCTCACCATTGCAAGTCACGGCTATGTGATGGAAAATGGCAGGATCGTATTGGATGACACCGTGGAGAAGCTCAAGGAGAATGCCGACGTAAAGGAGTTCTATCTGGGCCTGACAGAGGTAGGTAAGAAGAAGAGTTACCGCGACGTGAAGCACTACAAGAGGCGGAAGAGGTGGCTCACATAGGGGACAGTGGGACCAATCCTGTTCTCAAAAGCAAATGGCCGTGATTCCCCATCAATACCCAGGCGTAACACCCTGTTCCACCTTCAGAAAAAATCCCATGATCGATCCAACATATGAAATGGGGTCACATCTTGATTAGGATAATAAATCGGGTCTTGGGGACCTTGTCGACTATTATAACTTATTCCCGCATTTGAATGCCACATCCTCCGATGTTAATTCTCCCTGACCCCACAACGCAAAACCCAGCCTCTCGCTGAAGAGTAACGGGATTATTGGGCGATCATAGACCATTTCTAACCCTCTTTCCCCACTCATTGCTGGAGGATGATTTATCCATATGGTAACATTTGCTCACCGCTATCTGCCAGAGACTTGCTCAGGATCTTCAGGATATCCTCCTCGCCTTCATGCCTCATCGGGAACAGGGAACCGGATGATAAAATTAGATCCCTCATTTTCCTGGGTTTCCGCCTTAATAGTGCCGTGGTAATCCTGCACAATACTGTAACTTATGGAAAGTCCTAGTCCTGTGCCCTCACCCGCTTCCTTGGTTGTAAAGAAGGGTTCAAAAATCTTATCAAGTATTGTATGGGGAATACCTTTTCCGGTATCCTTTACTTCAATCATAATCATCCCGTCTTTGGAACTGGTTTTCAGAAATATCTTTTTGGCCCCTCCCTTATGGTCAGCCTGCCGCCATTTCTCCTCAATGGCATCCCTCGCGTTGATGAGCAAGTTGATGAAGACCTGTTCCAACCGATTGGAATCTGCTAGGATGAATGGGAGATCTTGTTCCAGTTCCTTTATTACCTCTATTTCTCTTAATCTTAATTGCTGGCTGAAGATTTCGAGGGCCCTATTCAATACATCATTAACTTGGACTCTTTCCTTGCTGACCTCTGATTTGCGACCGAATTCCCTCATGTGAGTAATGACTTTTGAGGCCCGATCCACATGGCTGTTAATCTCTTCAGCCAATGTTTTTAGGATCTCTTCTTTGATTTTTTCTTTTTTATTTGCCTTTTTGATCAAAAAGCTGCTCGCAGTCTTGATCACAGAGAGGGGCTGATTTAGTTCGTGAGCGACACCTGTTGCCATTTCGCCAAGGGTGGTCATCTTACTGGCCTCGATGAGCTGTTGTTCGACCATTAATCTCTCGGTTATATCGTTCGTGGTTACCAATAGAACCTCCCGCCCCAGGTACTCGGATGGAGAAACATATATGTTGACAAAAATCGTTTGCCCTTCCTTATTTATCTGCCGTGCCTGGTTTAATATGTTGTTGGTTCTTAATTCCAAGGCATATCGCTCACGTTCCCCCTCCTCAAAAAGATTCAGAAAGGAGGTCATCATTAACTCTTCTATACTGAACCCATAGATGGCTGTAACGCTGTGATTGCAATCAAGTATTTCCATGTTTTTTACATCCAAAACAAACACAGGATTCGGTATAGAGTTGAATATAGTTCGATACTTTTCCTCTGATTTTTTGACCTCATTCTCCAGGTGTTTCCGGTGTGTGATATCCCTCGAAAGGTGAATGATTTTTTTGACTTGGCCACTTACATCTTGCAATGGGTAAGTAGTGATTTCAAAATATAAGGTTTTCCTGTCATGACCCTGATGAACATGCTCTACATAAGACGAACTTCCAGTCGCCAAACTGTCTTCCAAAGGGCAAGGACAGTGGCTATTGACGTGATGGCAGGGTATGCTAAGATGATGGGTGATCTCGTAGCATTTCTTTCCCAGGACTTCCTCACGGATCGATTCATATGAATTGAGAAAAGCCTGGTTGACCTCGAGAATCTTATAGGTCATGGCATCCAACAACATTAGTGCATCGGAAATCCCATTTATGATAGCCTCTTTTTCCTTGAGTTGCTGAGCCAGCCACTTCACGCGCCCAATCGTATCCTTGTCTTCGGACATTCTCTTCCCCTCTTGGTTATATAAAGTCCTTCCTAGTGTTCGCACAACTACAAGATTTCCTCTCTGTTCGCATGATCCAACAAAAGGTTAATTTTTATGAGCGAACAGAAAAGAGACAAAATGATTGAGAGGGAAAACTTCATTTGATACAGTCGTGACGAAATTTTCAAAGCGAGGCAACACCGAGTTTTCAGGACCTGGATTTTTAGTTATTAGATATCTAATGAGGCATTCTGCGCGTATATCAATGTTAGCCATAGGAAGGGGTGCTATCTTCAGCCCCTGCCGATAAAAGATCTTGGTAAGCATGTGTGAGCCTGCGGGAAATTACACCTGCCAGCCGTTTGAGAACTTTAAAACCCGCATCAGGATGGCGATCAAATATCCTATCTAACTCATCCCTCTCAATCTTAAGCACCTTTGACTCCGTCGCACAGACGCCGGAGGAAGTATAATGCCCAGATTCAACCATACTCGACCAACCAAACACCTCACCAGGGTGATCTAGACCAAAGGTTATAGTGCCTCCATTTTCTATTACTAGCCTAACGCTTCCTTCTTCCAGGATATATAGAGAGCTGGCTTCCTCACCCTTTTTGAAGAGCACTGTATCCTTAGCATAATTCTCCTCAGAGCAAATATTGGCTATCTCATTCATTATTCCAGGATCTATCTCCTTAAAAAGATCTACTTCTTGGAGAATCATCTCCCTTCACCTCCTTTTCGACATAGTATAAATTATTTTAAAATGATAAACCAAATCTTAATGATATTAACATCGACGATCAACAATCACTACCAAATAGAGATAAAAAAAGACGAACTGCACATGATGTGAGCTTAACGATGTCACTCTCGGATGCCCGGCTATCTTGATCGAGGAAAATATGGCTTAAATGGGGGTCAACGAGAAATATTAAGACCCGTGGCTTTCCGTCTCCATCTCACGATGGGTTTGGCTTGAAGAAGTTTGAAGCTCCCAACAGGGCAAAATATCCCCTGTTAGGAGCTGAGCATATACAGTTTGAGGTTGTTCTCCATGGGATCACCTCCTGGATGAGGTTGAATGAATGGTGGGAATATTTACATATGATGTAATGACAAAAAATGCCTAAGTCAAGAAAAAACGGCTTTCAGGAAACTCATTGGAGTAAATGATTCTGGACTTGAGAAAGGGTAACCATTCACAGGCTCAGGGTTTCAGTATCTTTTTGCCGCCAGGGGCCAGGGGCTGACCAAAAGCTGCGGAACGGTTTACCCTCGACAAGAGAGGCTATTGGAGGTTCAAGAAAAGCCTTGACGGTTGCGACAACATCCTCGAAAGAAAACGGTGTCATGGTCAACTTGGCCTTCTTGATGTAGCCCGACCACTGAACCTGCTTGTCCTCGTCCTTCAAAAAGGAAGAATCGAAGACCGCAGGGCTGACGGTGATGGAAGTGTTTCGGTTCTCGAATGTTTTCTCAACCGCTTCGGCCAGCGTTTCGCCCCTGAAGTCAAAGGTGTGGGACAAAAACCAGATATCGTAAAAATCTTTCATCCGGCTGTTCAGGACACCGAGCTTGACCATAGCCTGGAATTTCTCAGCGATAGTGCTCTCCATGGTATATCCGTTCAACTCCGGCGGAGGAAAGTCAAGAAGCGTAGGATACACGACCTTAATGGGGCCGGGAACAATCACATCTCCGAATCCGATGTCAATCTGCAAGGTGAGCCGTGCGTTGCTGAGGCTGCACCGAAGGCGGCAACGCACGCCTTTGTACTCAGCGTCTTCGGTAATCCTGACAGCTGTGACCGCCTCCGAATGGAAATCCATGCCATCCGTCACGACTTTCATTTCGCAGGTATCTTTCATTACAGCTACAATCACTTCGAGGCTGTTATCGATTTTTCCCAAAAGATCGATGTCCATGGTGGGGCGTGACCCCGGTCCGGCCCACGCCGAAAACATCAAGGCGCCTTTCAGGAGAAACCGGTCCGCGTGGGGACCTTTGGAGAGCCGGTAGATGAACCGTTCGATCGCGAAGTGCTGCAGGAGTTCATTGAAGGGTCGGGCGGTTTCCCTGGCTTTTTTGAGTAGTCGCTGGTGTACTGAGGCGGCGGTGTTTTTGTTGTTTTGTGCCATTACAGAACGACCTCGAGGTAGGGACGGATGATCTTTTTTACCCGGCAAATTTCGGCATATCGCATAAGGTCGTTCACCTTGACGCTTCTGCGTTCGGCATAAAGGCGGACGGCCTCTACAACCGTATCAAGGCCAACTTTGTTACGGAATTTGAAACAGTCGGCCAGCGTTTTTTCCGGGCTGTAAATCCGCACGCTGACACCGTCGAGTTCATGGACCGCCACACCTTCCGTAAACGCCGCACCGGTGAAGCGATAGGTTCTGAGCGGCGGAAAATCCAGGCGGGGTTCTTCCGCGCCGCGAGGCAGTGCCACGTGCACCTCGTGAGGTATCTGGGTAGTGAGTTCGTGAAAGGCCAGCGCGGAAATCAGGCAGATCACACCGACCGTAACCCGAGTCGCAATGGTCACCAGATCGGGATTGCCCAAAGGCGGGCTATCGGCCAGACGATACACACCGCGGCTCACTACCTCCAGCGTGCCCGAGTCTCGAAGGCCATAGAGCGTTCCGGGATGTATGCCTGCCCGGAGTGCTTGGGCCGTGCGAAGGATACCGCCATGCTTCTTAAAGATAGAGACAGCTCTGTCGAATCGTGAGCCAAGGTTTTTCCTGTTTTGGGGGTCCATGATAAAATCACCATCACATGTTCATTTGTGTTGGTAATATTATCAATTTCAGGAGGCATGTCAAGAAAGATGTGCGAACCGCGGTTATCCGGATTGTCGGTACCCCATTCATACTCGAAGACCGATTGAGAATTCAGGCATTTATTGTATGATATATCATCTGACACGTCGCGTGTTATGGCTATTGTCCGCTCAGGGACCTGGGCGAAAAAGGTCGCGACCTCCTCAACGCGTTCTTTGGCTAGGAGGCATGAGCATGGCGCACCTGGAACACATCAAAGCCAACCTGCCCAAGCGTGGCGGCAAGACACGTGCGCTGACCAAAGAAGACTTCTCCCAAAGGAGCGCCATTTTCCGCCATATCAACTCCAAGACCACGGACTACCGCTTCTAATAATTTTGATACAAATACACTTACAGCAGCGATTCGAGTTCTTTCTCATATTTCTCCACCCA
>JAUUVE010000259.1 GCA_030589715.1 Desulfobacteraceae bacterium
ACCCTTATTGGCTTCTCCGTGCTTTCGTCAAAACCCCAAATATCAGCCACGCTACGACGACTGGTTTAGAGAGCGCCGGAGAGAAACAGCTGAACCCCACGGTGCCCGAACTTATTGAGAACTTACGAATCATGGACACCATAAAAAAAGGTACGCATTCACAGCGGTATCAGTGAAATGACGCGCCGTAAACGGTTACAAGATGAAATACATTTCACGGGATGGGGTATCCGACGAACAGAAAACCAGGGCGGTGAAAAGATATGGTGTCACATCTTGATTAAAGCATTAACGTGGAGAAGGGGACGTCCGTTACATATTGACATTTATTCCAGAACAAGTCTGGGGTCAGGTCTGGAATTGTGAATTAACGCGGTTTCAACCCTTTGAGCATAGGGTTATGCTTGATATTAAGCGTTTTCAGATTCAGATCGTGAGCTTTCGCTGTGCCGGCAATAAGGAACCAACGTTATGGCACCGTTTAGTACAAAATCAATGGCAGCTGATTGGGCTCGTGAAGAGAAGTTGAGAAGGTAAAGGACCTCGGTCAGTACAGCTCCCGTGCTAAAAATCTCACCTTCGAACTGCTTGAACCATTCTACGCATTCCGCATGCCTGTTCTCACTCCTGTCAATCAGGGCAACCCACGGTCCTGTGTCCATGAGGACCCGCATTACGTTGCCTTTCGAATTTTTTCAATTACGTACTCCCTGTGACGTTGCCCCAGGTCCCGTATTCCGCTCTCTGCCGTCCCCAGCAAGTATTTTACCCTCTGATAAGGCGATGCCTGCTCATTACCGATGTTTTCTTCAATAAACCGCTTCAAGGCCAAACGAGCGATATCGGATTTCTTTAATCCCATCTCTTTGGCCAGCATCTCAATCTTCCCCTTGTACTCATCATTCATTCTGATTGTAAGTTGCATCATTATCCTCCTAATCTTCATTTGACTCTTTTGTAGTCGTTTTGACTTCGATTGTCAACTGTTACCACTTTGGGCCCAGATCTTGAAATGTGAATTAAGGCGGTCGAGTTTTTGTGAAACCTTGCGATCCTTTTTGGCCCTGTTTCGGCATGAGCTCTTGACTTCCCTAGAAATCATTTGACTCAACCTAAAGATGCTACTATTTTTGCCCATACCAGAAGAAGATCGCGAGTAAATTGCGAATGAGGCAAAAAGGCCCGGATATACCGACCATTTCCTGGAGCCACCCGTCACCGAAGACCTTAAAAGACAAATGGCCTTCATGGGGACACCAGGCAGACAGGGAAAAAACACCGGCAAAGCACCTTTACTAACCCGGTGGTGCGGGTACCTCTTCTGAACGTTACTTGAATTGGGTTACCCTGTCGGCAGGTTTTGGCACATAATCTTTAAATACCTTGGAGTAATCTATCATGAAAGTGAAACAGTTCCGATATCCTGCTGACAATCTGGGCTATCTTATTTACGCGGAAATGACTGCCATGGCCATTGATGGTGGCGCGGCAAGAGAGATCCTTTCCTTTGTTGAGGCCAAAGATCTTGCTCTCAGATATGTCACAAACACCCATGGCCATATGGACCATACGGTTGGAAACAAAGCGCTCCTTGACCGATCAGAAGCCGAGTTTTTGGACAACAACACCCTGCTCAAAGATAAGGCCATAGAACTGGAAGGAGAGGAAATTAGGGTGTATCACACGCCCGGTCATACAAGCGACTCAGTCACCTTCCATCTGGAAAATATCCTGATCAGCGGTGATACCCTGTTTAATGGCAAGGTAGGACGCTGTTTTTCCGGTGATCTGAAAGACTTTCTTGACTCTGTCAAACTGTTGATGGAATTTCCAGGGGAGACAATTGTTTATGCAGGCCATGACTATGTGGAAGAGTACATGGAATTCGCAAAACAGTTAGAACCGGACAATACCCACATTGAGAGGTTTTTGGGGAAATATGACCCTGCTCACGTCTATTCCACATTGGATGAAGAATTCAAGATAAACCCCTTCTTGCGATTCAACGACAAGAAAATTATATCCATCTTACAAAAAAGAGACCTGCCGGTTGGGACAGAATATGAGCGGTGGGAATCGCTTATGTCCCTCATGTGAGCAAGCCCTCCCGCTGCAACCAGAACCACAGCATTAATATGACTTTCCTCTGCCATCTAGGGGCAGGAAGAAATTGGCCTTGAATCAGGGTCTGTATCATAGTAACTTGTCTCTGGTTTTCATCGGCACAACTTGGGAGATCAACGGATATGAAAAAGAAGGTTTTGGGGATATACGGGAGCCCCCGGAAGGGTGGGAATAGTGATCAACTTCTGGATAAGGCCCTTGAAGGCGCCAGATCTGAAGGTGCTGAAACGCACAGCATATATGCCCGAAATCTGAAAATGTCAGGTTGCCTTGAATGCGGAGGATGTAACGAAACCGGCAAGTGCGTCGTAAAGGACGATATGCAAGCGGTCTACCCCCTTATGGAAGACGCGAACGTAATCATCCTCGCCTCTCCCATCTTCTTTTATGGCATTACGGCCCAGGCCAAGGCCTTGATTGATCGAAGCCAGGCCATGTGGTCCAAAAGAATGCTGGAGAAGACGCGAGAGGAGCGAAAACGCTATGACAGCGGCAAAGGATATCTCATCTGCGTTGGGGCCAGTCGAGGCAAAAACCTCTTTGAGGGAGCCGAGCTCACTGCAAAATATTTTTTTGATGCCTTGGATATGACCTACGAAGGGGGTCTCTTTTTCCGGAGGCTGGAGAAGGGCTCTGACGTCCGGAAACAACCTGAGATCCTTGAAGAGGCCCTTGAATTTGGCAAAAAGGCCGTGGAAGGAGATTAGGATCAGGCCGCTGATCTAAGGGCCCTGATATTGCTCTTCATCTTTTCCAATCCTGCACGTTCAAATACCGTTTTCCCGAACACCTCGCTAAAACCCTCCTCCCCCATGCCCAAGATCTCCTTTGTGGAAGGAAGCGCAGGCCTCTCCGAACTCCCCCCTTCATTAAATGGGCAGACCTCCTGACAGATATCGCATCCGAAAAAGCACTTCCCCATTTTCTTGCCGGTTTCACTGCCCACTGCCGAAGGGTCTTCAATGGTCAGGTAGGAAAGGCATCTGGAGGCATTTAGGGAAAAGGCACCATCAAGGGCCCCCGTTGGGCAGGCATCGATGCACAGCTTACAGGAACCGCATTGGCTACTCATGGGTTCAATCTTTGGATAGGACAGGGGGACGGTTACGAGGATCTCCACAAGGAAGACGTAGGACCCATGGCCCGGAATGATCAGCATATTGTTTTTTCCAATAAACCCGATACCCGAGGAATAGGCAAAGCTCCTCTCCATGATTGGGGCTGAATCGATGCAAACCCTTGTCTTGGATCCCGGATATCTTTCAGTGATCTCTTTCGCCACTCTCCGCCCCAGTTTTCTTAACCGGTTATGATAATCCTCCTTTTCCGGCTCTGTGTATCTGGCCACTGAAAAACCATCTTCTGTAAGAGGCTTCGCAGGAGGATAGGGATAGGCCAGGCTCACCACAGTCCGACCACCATCAAGGAGCCTCACAGGGTCCTCTCTCAGTCTCACACTCCTGTCTAGCCACCCCATCTCCCCGTGCCTTCCGGAAGAGATCCACGAGCAGAATTGATCAAAAAACAGAGGCCTTCCTGGCCGTGAAAACCCGATCTCCACAAATCCCAAGCAACTTGCCTTTTCTATCAATGAGGAGGTCGATTTATCTGAGACAGGCTGAGAATTGGAAGAATGGGCTTGTGTGTTACAAATCGAAGGGGGTGAGGCTTTCAAAACCGTCCTCCGTGACAAGAACAGTCTGTTCAAACTGTGCAGAAAGAGAGCCGTCCCTGGTTACTGCGGTCCAGTTATCTTCCAGGATTCGCAAGTCCTTTTTCCCTAGATTTATCATGGGCTCAATAGTGAATACCATGCCCGGTACAAGGGGTATGCCCGCCCCTTTCTCCCCGTAATGTGGGACCTGGGGAGGTTCGTGGAACTCAAATCCCACACCGTGACCCACAAATTCCCTGACCACCGAGCAACCTTCCCCTTCCGCATAGGTCTGGATGGCCCATCCGATGTCCCCTGTGGTGTTCCCTGGCCGGACCATGGAAAGGCCGCTCTTTAGACTTTCCCGGGCTACACTCACTATCTTCAGCGCATCAGACCCCGGTATTCCTACAAAAAATGTCTTGCTGGCATCAGCATAATATCCCTTGAGGATGGGGGTTACATCTACATTCACGATATCCCCATCTTTCAACACC
>JAUUVE010000431.1 GCA_030589715.1 Desulfobacteraceae bacterium
AAAAATGATGATTGAACTGGCAAAGCCCTATGGGGGGCGGCACTGATTTGGTTGCGGCCGAAGGCCTGCATTGGTAGTTAGGGTGGGTAATATGGAAGAGAGATTGAAACAGGCATTTCTTGAAATGAAGCGGCAGGTGGCGCTCGATATCGTCGAAAAAAATCTTCATTCGGGTGCAGATCCGCTTTTGATCCTCGGGATATGCCGAAAGGCAATGGAAGAAATAGGAAACAAATTTGAGACCGGTGAATTCTTTCTGAGTGAATTGATCTATTCCGCAGAGGTTTTTAAGGCTATCAGCGGTATGCTTGAACCGCATCTCATTTCAAGGGAGGAACAAACGGATACCGCGGGTATGGTGGTCTTTGGCACTCCCTTGGGTGATATCCACGATCTGGGCAAGAACATCGTGGTGACCATGATGCGGGCCCAGGGCTTTGTTGTCCATGACATGGGGGTGGATGTGCCTCCGGAAAGACTTGTGGAAGAGGTCCAAAGAACAGGGGCACCCATTCTTGCCCTATCTGCCCTAATTACCCCCGCCTTTGTGTCCATGCAAGAGGCTATTTCACTTCTGGAAAAGAAAGGATTGAGGGAAAACACATTTGTGATTATCGGTGGCGGCGTGACTACAGAAATGGCAAGAAAGGAGCTGGGAGCCGATGCCCAGACACTGGATCCCACAGCGGCCATCCGCCTGTGCAGGCAATATCTCCAAGGGAAGTTCCCGCACTGAGCGTGGGGTAAGAGGATGATCAGACGATTGGCAAGGAGGAGGTAAATTGCAAGTATCGCGGATGATGGATGTGCTGCTGGTGTCGGGATTCCTGGGCGCAGGGAAGACCACTCTCATAAGGCATCTCCTCTCATCCGAGACAGAAACCCTGGGTAAAGTCGCCATCATCGTCAATGAAGTGGGTAAGATGGGGATTGACGGGACATTGCTCGAGGGCCAAGACGTAGACCTGATCGAGATCACGAGTGGTTGTATATGCTGCACCATAAAGACCGATTTCTCTAAGGCGGTTCAGGAGATCTATGATCGTGTCAGCCCGGATTTCCTGGTGGTGGAGGCCACCGGTGTTGCACAGCCCGGGGAGATCCTGGATATCCTTCTTGAACCTCCCCTGTGCGAATTCAGCCGTCTCAAGAACCTGGTCACGGTGGTGGATGCGGAGTTTTTCAAGGCAAGGGAGTTTCTTGGTCCCTTTTATGATAACCAGATCCGGTTGGCTGATATCCTTATACTCAACAAGGTGGATCTTGTGGGTGAAGGGGGGCTTCGCGAGATCAGGGCGCTGGTTAAAGGGATGAATCCGGGTGGAGTGATCCTGCCCACCCAATATTGCGAAGTAGATCCTTCCTTGCTCCTTAAACCATCCGAAACAGGCGAAGGGGCGCGCATCTCCGGATCTGCTCATCAAGACCATGATCATTTATCCGGTTTTCAGACCTTTTCCTACGAGAATGCCCATCCCATGGACAGGGGAAAATTGACTGAATTTCTTGACTCGCTCCCTCCCTCTCTATTTCGCCTGAAGGGGTGGGTCAGACTTACCGATAACTCTGCCCACCTGGATTTTGCGGCCGGTCGTTACCGTCTGGAGCCCCTGGATACCCCTCGACCCACGGCGCTTTCCTTTGTTGGACGGAAGTGCAATGAGACCGAGATCCTTAGTGGGCTAAATGACTGTCTGATCAAAGGGCCTACCGATATGTAGGGTCCCCTTTGTGCAAAGGCGGGTTGGATGTGGTGGGGGTTAACGATCTGCTCAGGCCAGCCACCTCTTTCTCCTCTTGTAATGCTTTACATCCCTGTAACTCTTCTTTCCTAGCTCTGTCAGCCCCAAATAGAACTCCCTCACGTCTGCATTGTCCTTGAGGGTCTTGGAATCACCGTCAAGGACTACCCGGCCATTCTCCATGATGTACCCATAGTGGGCATACTGAAGGGCCATGGCCGCATTCTGCTCTGCTAAGAGCATCGCAACATTTTCCTCTTTGTTGAGGCGGACGATGATCTCGAAGATCTCCTCAACTAATAATGGCGCCAGACCCATGGAGGGTTCATCCAAGAGCATCAGCTTGGGTTTGGCCATGAGTGCCCTACCAATGGCACACATCTGCATCTCACCGCCTGAGATGTATCCGGTCTTGGCGGTTCGGCGATCCACAAGCCGGGGAAAGTAGTCGTAGACCCGGTCCAGTGCCTCTTTGATCCCCTTGTAGTCGTGACCTCGTGTGTATGCGCCGGTGAGGAGATCATCCTCTACGGTGAGATGCTCAAAGGTGCGTCTTCCTTCCATTATCTGGATGACGCCTAACTTCACCACCTGGGGAGCATACAACTTGTCAATGCGTTTTCCTTCAAACTCAACAGTGCCCTTGGTCACCTCACCCCGTTCCGCCTTGACCAGGTTGGAAATGGCCTTCAGGGTAGTGGTCTTGCCGGCGCCATTGGCCCCGAGGAGAGATATGATGTTCCCGTGAGGTACCTCAAGGGAGACCCCCTTGAGGA
>JAUUVE010000296.1 GCA_030589715.1 Desulfobacteraceae bacterium
CGCCCGATCCTCATTCGCAAAATCCTCGAAATAGTACTACTATTCCTGTGGTTCTGCGCAATCGGATCGAGCAAATCTAAAACAAATCTGAGCGCCAATTCTGTGAAGTTATTTTTGGGTGAGCCCTTAGGGCACTGCTCCGCCCCTTGGGTTACAGCCGGATATGGCTGATAACCGCTTGGAATAACAGGGGAAAATACCCTATAAAGCGAATTTTGGCCTCCTGGTGTTATTGGGGCTCGCTGTTACGTCTTGGTGAGACGGATCCCAGGAGGCACTCTTCCTTTTCAAAAGAACCGACCACGGCGTTTTATCCGGGATGGTTCAGGGATATCGGGTACAGAGCAGGCTAAAATGGCCAAGGGCGCACCTGTGACCATATGCTCTGCTTCGTCATAGCTCTTCAGAATTTCTGCTGCCTTTTGAACGGCTTCGGACAAGGCCGGCGGGCGATCCCGGATGGAATGGGCATCGCTGGCAATGATGTGGAACAGGCGGTGTTTGAGAAGGAGCTGGGCCGTATTTCCGGCCAGCTTCCCAAAGTCGCCTGTCAGGCTCATGGCCGTCACCTGACCGAGTGCCCCCATGCATATGAGGTCGTACAGGATATTGGGGTCCTGTTGTATGTTTGAGTTACGTTCGGGGTGGCTGATAATGGGGGTGATGCCGTTCATTTTCATCGCAAATATTTCGTCTTTCACCCCGGCTGGCACAGTAGATGACGGGAGTTCCAGGATGATATATTTCCTGTCACCATTGATGGTGCAGGCCTCGCCAATTTCTATTCTCTTCAACATACCCGGGCAAAGATGGACGTCAGCACCCGGATAGATCTTCAGATCAATATGGTTTTGTGCCAGGGCCTCCTGCAAGGCAGATACGTCTGCAATGACTTTTTTTAAAGGGTTTGAGTGGAGGCCGTTCAGGGCATGGGGGGTGGCCACAACTGTATGTATGCCGTCGTCCACGGCGTGCCTTGCCATTGCCAGGCTTTCCTCCAATGAACCGGCACCGTCATCTACGTTGGGAAGGATGTGGCAGTGGAGATCGATCATTTCTATGACACCATTACAGGATTTAGGAATTTAGGAATTCAGGGATTGATGCACCCCTATTCCGGTTTACCCTGTTAGGCAACTCTGACAGGGTTTATTCGGGTTTGGGATACAGGTATTCCTCAATTCCTGAATCCCTGAAACCCTGAATTTCAAGAGGCTCTTCTTTTCCGTAGTAGCTGTGTTTGGATTTTTTTCTTCTTTTTTTTCTGCGGTGTTTTTTCTTTTTGTCTCCGTCGTCGCCGTAGTAATAGTAGTAGTACTGGTAGTAATAGTAGTAGTAGTATTTGTCTTTGCCGATATCCACTGTGTTAAGGGTTGCACCGAGAATATGGGCCCCAACCCTCTCAAGCTGGCCCACACCGTTTTTGACAACCTCTCGTGAAGTGCTGCCGGCACGAATCACAAGTATCACTCCGTCTACTGCTTTTGAAAGGATGACAGCATCGGTTACGGCCGTAAGAGGCGGCGTGTCGATAATAATACGGTTGTATCTTTTCCTTAATGCGGCCAGCAGGGCAGCCATACGGGGTGACCCCAGCATCTCCGAAGGATTTGGGGGCAAGGGACCGCTCGCGATAACATCCAGGTTGGGGACTTGGGTATGTACCAGGGCTTGATCCAGACCCATGTTTCCCACCAGGAGGTTTGTGAGCCCCTGATCCCTTGGAACGTCAAAGAGCCTGTGGAGCTTGGGCCTGCGAAGGTCGCAGTCGAGGAGAACCGCCTTGTTTTCGGACTGGGCCATGGTTACGGCCAGGTTTGAAGAGGTTACGGTCTTTCCTTCCCTGGGGGCCGCGCTTGTGACCATGATCACCTGGGGTTCGCTCTCGGCTTTCGAGAAGAGGATGCCGGTGCGAATACCGCGGAACGATTCGCTCGCAGAGGACTTTGGGGAATGGAGGGTCACCAGTTCAGGGGCGCCCTGTTCCAGGATCTTCTTTCTGTTGGAGTTCTCAAACCGGGGAGTCGGTCCGAGGTAGGGTATTTTTATGTATCGTTTTACGTCTTCAGGGACCTTGATGGTGTTATCAAGATATTCGAAAAAGAAGGCCAGCCCGATTCCTGCCACAAGACCCACAATAAGCGCCAGGATCAAGTTGAGCCGTTTCTTGGGTTTTACAGGGGCGTTGGGCACCTCAGCGCGGTCAATTACCCTGATGTTCCCGGTCCTCATATCTCCTGTTAGGCTGGCTTCTTTAAAGCGTTTGACCAGAAGGTCATACATATCCCTGGCGCTCCGGGCCTCTCGATTGAGCACGCTGTACTTTATGGCCTTTTCATTGAGCTGCAGCAACTCGCTTTTCTGTTTTGCGAAGGCATTCTTGAGTGATTTCTCCCTGGCAACGGCAACCTGGTATTCATTTCTGAGGGAGTTGACAACGCGATTCACCTCCCGGGTCTTTCTTTTGCGCAGGGTCTTGAGCTCTGATTCGATGGCCACCATCCGGGGATGTCTTCGTCCGTATCGTTTAGAGAGCTCGGACATCCGGTTGTACAGGTCCACCTCCATTTTTTTTATCTGCCCGATCAGTTTATTGCCGATCACCTCCGGGATAGAATCCAGCAGATCAGGAGAGCCCTTCAAGTCAACCGCCTGGTTGTAACGCGTTTCCGCCTCCACCCGTCTTGATTCTGCCTCCACCACCCGTGAGTTTAGTTTTGCAAGCTTCTGGGCGGTCACCTGTTCGGTTTTGCTTGAGAAATCCAGGACAATGCCATGTTTCTTTTTGTACCGAAGGACGGCCTGTTCGGCCTTTTCCACCTTTTTCCGTTCCTCATCTATTCGCTCATTTAGCCAGTTAACCGCATCCTTGGCGGCCTCCAGCTTGAGGTCCAGGTTTTGATTGATATAGACGTTGGCAAGGGTGTTGACTATCTTGGTGGCAAGCACCGGATTCTTTGCCTCAAAGCCGATGTCAACCAGCCGGCTGTTGCGGATGGGTGAGACCTCTATCCTGCTGATAAAGGCGGAAACAAGGTCGGAATCGAGGTCGTATTCTTGAGATTTTTCGGGGGCTTTCTTGTCTTCGGATTTTAAGAGCGATTTGATGGAGTCCTTCCAGAGCTGGATAGTCTCTCCTATGGAACGCTTCAGTTCGGAGAGGAGGTCGTCTTTTGGTTTGGGGAAGAACTCCTCGCTATTTTCTAGGTCGAGCCGCTTGACAACCTTCCGCGCTACAGCACGGCTTTCAATTATCTTGTACTGGGTCTGGTAATAATCGGTTCCGGATGCGTCAACGGCCATGACCTCTTCGATGGAGACCACATTGGGATTTTCTTTCTCGATGATCAGGCGGGTAGCGGCCTCATAGATTGGCGTGGCGGTAAAGGTGTGTATGGCAACGGTGATGACGATAATGGCAAAGACGGTGATAATGGTCCACCTTCGCTTTAGCATTACCCTGAGGTAATCCCGGAGGTCTATCTGTTCCTGTTCCTGGCTGTATTCGTTGGGCACTTTGTTATTCGTTATTTGTTATTCGTTATTCGTTATTTGTTGTTTGAAACTGGATACTTGATGCTGGTTGCGGGCTACGGGTTGCTGGTTGTGGGTTAAAAAAAGCTTTCGGGGACGATGATGATGTCGCCTGGCTTAATTGGGACGTCATGTATCTTTTTGCCGGCCTTGGTGATGGCATCCACCCTGACTTTTATGATTTTTTCGACCCCATCCTCAATCCGTATGATACGTGTGCTGTTTCGAGCTGCTATTCGCGTGAACCCCCCGGCCAAACCTATGGCCTCCACCAG
>JAUUVE010000100.1 GCA_030589715.1 Desulfobacteraceae bacterium
CCTAAAGGCCCCGGTATAGGTGGTGAAGATCGTTGAGAGGATGATAGCAAAAATAAAAATAGCTATCAGGATCTCCACCAGGGTGAAGCCGCTGGTATTTGAGAGGTTCTTGGTCTTCATTCTTACATTCACCAGGTTTAAAACCTCTGCCTTTCAGGCGTATAGCTTTAGCGGGCTTTGGATTCCGAATATCGAATACCCGCTGCCATGCAGAATGCGCTGGGATAGGACAATAATTGCGGTACCGAGATCAACATTGAGGTGCTATATCCAATCTGCCCAAAGGCATTGCGGGCAGGTCGAACAAGGAATTTCGAACTGCAGAGGTATTTGAAAGGGAAAAAACAAGAACCTTAACTTCGATGTTCGGCAGTTCCTTGTTCTGCGGTTCTGCGGTTCAAAACAAATGACTTTGAGGCGTACAACAAATCCACCCGCTTTAGCATGTAGTGGTTTAATGAGTATGATCGAGTTACGGAGCTCTTGGAAAAAACCTATATAGCCTGAGGTGGTACTGATAGGGTTTATCCTCGCCCCAGGCAACCGTCACATCGATCCGCTTGAGATATTCAGGTACTCCCAAAAGCTCTTCAAACACGACATCTCGCACATCTACCTGCCATGTGTAGCCCGGAAAGTCCTCCCCAAAATCGCCCGAATCAGAGGCCAGTCCCTCCAGTTTTTCTGACTCTACTTGGGCCATCTTACGTTGGGCCAGGAGGGGGGCCATTGTATTGAATCTTGACTCAATTGCCAGTGATACGCTCTGAGACTGTGACCCCAGAACGGCTGTAAAGGCAATGGCAATGATGGCCACAGCTATCATCACCTCCAGGAGCGTAAAACCACTGTGCCCATATCTTTTTGTGAAGGTCATAAACTCCATGGTCCAGCCCCTGCTTTTCCCCTATGTGTCCTCAAAATCTATATAGTCATTGACGACCTTAACCCTCTGGAGAAAGGGGCTCAATACCAGGGTGAACCTCCTTCCGTCTTCCGAGCCCAGATGGATGGCCGATTGCGGGGCATACCCTTTCCTGGTAAAAAGGATGTACGCCCTTCCGGACGTCCTTTTCCCCTTCCCCCTGAGCCATACGTCCAGGAGACGAACCCCTCCGGGAAGAGTGGACGCCTCTCTTTGAGCAAGCACCCGTTCCTCTTCGGTCATGGCGCTGGTTTCGGTCCAGAACCGATTTGATTCAAGATCAAGATGGAGATAATGGACCTTTTGGGTCCGGATTGCCTCATTTCTGAGATTCCTGATCAGGCCTATCATCTTGCGCGTACTGCTCTTGAGGTCGTCGGTCAGTACGGAATATCGAAATCGAGGGACAGCTAACACAGCCATAAGGCCGATCAATGAGACCACAACCACGAGTTCTATGAGGGTGTAGCCCAGGGTTGAATTTTTTGGTCTCTTACAAGTTGAGTTGTACTCAAAAATGGTCACAAATTATTCCGCCAGAAAAAGCCTTATTTGCGCGCAAATTCAGGAATTTAGGGATTGAGGGATTCGATTGATGGGATTGTTTTTAATTCCTTAATGCCTTAATTCGCAATTCCCCAATTCCGGTTTATCCGGGGTAGGTTCATGGGCTCATTTCCTCTCCGAACCTGCTGGATCGGTTCAAACTACTCCAGTTCCCAGCTGTTGATATCTTCATTCTCATCCTCTCCCCCGGGTTCTCCATCGGGACCGTACGATATCAGATCATAATCGCCGTGAAGCCCAGGTGAGAGGTATACATAGTCATTTCCCCACGGATCCTTGGGGACCTTCCCTTTCTCCAAATAACCTCCCTCCCTCCAGGCCCTGGGAAGCTCTCCCACTGTTGGCGCTTCCACAAGGGCCTGAAGACCCTGTTCTGTGGAGGGGTAGGTCCCGTTATCCAACTTATAGAGTCTGAGTGCCGTTTCCAGCCCCTCCATCTGGATCACCGCCTTCATTCGCCTGGCCTCTTCGGGCCTCCCCATGATCCTCGGAATTATAAGCCCTGCAAGGATGCCCAGGATTACAATTACTACCATCAGTTCAATCAGGGTGAAGCCGTGATGACCCAGTTCATCCCTTGGCATTTTTCCTTCCCCATTTCATTGCTTTAATCTGTCGCCCATCTGTTGACCGCCATCTCCTTGAGTCTCAACGAATCATCTGGTTCATCTCAAATATGGGCAGTAGTATGGAGATAACGATAAATCCCACAGCCAGGCCCATGGTCAATATCATGACCGGTTCCAGCAGGGAGGTCATGGCCATTATCTGTGACTCTGCCTCCCTTTCATATATTTCTCCGATCTTATTAAGCATACCCTCCAGTTCTCCGCTCTGCTCCCCTACGGATATCATTTGTATTGCCATGGGAGGAAACCAACGGCTTTGGCCAAGGGGCGTAGCAAGGTCTTTACCAGCCTGGATCTCTTCCATGGCACTGTCAAGGACACCGGCAATCAGGGTGTTGCTTATGACATTTCGAACTATCTGAAGGGCAGACAAGAGGGGTACCCCATTTTGAAGCAGACTGCCGAGGGTCGTTCCGAATCGGGCCATGGCTATTTTTGTGTTGATATCCCCGATAATGGGCATTCTCAGCTTGGCCAGATCAAAGATGTTTTGGCCCTTTGGGGTCCTTTTCAGTCGTCTCGCTGTCACGACGGCGCAAGCCAAGGCGAGCACGACTAGCCACCAGAAGGATTTGAGAAAATTGCTTACACCAATCAGTGCGATTGTGGGGAGGGGGAGGGCCTGATTCATATCACTGAAAAGTTTGGCGATATTGGGCACAATAAATGCCACCAGGAAGAAGAGGACCAAGGTCCCCACAAAGAACATAAAGACGGGATAGGCCAGGGCTGCCTTAAAGCGTCCTCTCAGGGCCTGTTGATGTTCGCTGAATTCTGCGAGACGCTCCAGAACGAGGTCAAGTGTGCCCGAGGCCTCGCCAGCGCGCACCATGTTGATATAGATCTGGGAAAACACCTTGGGATGCTGAGATAAAGAAGAGGCCAGGCTGTTCCCTTCATTTACCGATTCCTTGACCTGGGCCATGATCTTTTTTAGGAGGGGGTTGGTAACCTGCGCTATTAGCGCATCCAAAGACGCGACAAGGGTTACCCCGGCACCTAAAAGGATTGATAACTGCCGGGTGGTAGCGGAAATCTCCCCTGGTCTGATCCGTTTAAAGAGAGTGGATAGAGCGGCCGGGCTTGAGGCTATGTCTCTGGGCATGGAAGAGGTCTCTTTTACCTCGACCGGGAAAATACCTGTCGCCCTCAATCTCTGCCGCGCTGCGACTACGCTGTCGGCATCAATAATACCCGTGGCGTTCTTGCCAGCCCTGTTAAAGGCTGAATATTCATAAACCGGCATAGTATAAGCAGAACCCAACTCCGCCCTGTCCGGCCCAAGTGCCAGACAGCCGAACCTCGAAACCATACTGCCTCATATCCCTGATACTGTGGGGATACATTATCATGTTAGCAGTACCGCTAATCGCTGTCAATAAAGGTGAGCAGGCCGGCGGGATGATCCCTGAGATCTTGACTTATTTGAAGGAGTTCATTAGTGTCAGCCAAGAATCTTTATATACCGGTAACTTGCAGACCCTGATTCTATCATCCTGGCAATTTAATAGGGTGATCGCGTATCCTATTCAAATTCAAGGGGCATGACATCAGTATATGATAAATTGTAGCCGTAACCGGAGTACTGGAGTATTGGGTTGTTGGACCATGGAAGTCATATATATTTTGCGCGGATTTTGCTTTCCAGTACTCCAATACTCTCTCCGAGCCGTAGGGTCTACCCTCCGGCCTGGAAGCCAACGGGCTGGAAGCGGAGCCGGAGGCCAACACTCCATTTTCTGTTTTGCTCGAAAGAACCCATGAAAGCGACCGTCAAGAGTGGGATGGTTTTTGAAGCGGATAAGCGGCAACCCATTCCTTTGAGGAGAGGGCAATGAATTTTGCAGGTAAGGTCCTAATCTTTTTTGCCCTGTTCACATTCTGCTCGAGTGTATCCCAGGGGGTATGCTGGGAAACTCCAATGGCACCATCCGAGAAGGGTCAGTCCCAGGGATTAGATCAGGGGAAAGGATCAGGGTTCAACATCGGTGCATGGCTTGTCTCTATTTTTCGTGACCACCTTTCAGCGGTTGACAGTGACCGGTGCCCAAGTGTTCCTTCCTGTTCCTCATACAGTGTCAAGGCATTCAAAAAGCACGGGTTTTTTGTGGGGTGGGTCATGACCGTTGATCGCCTCATACACGAAGCAGACGAGGGGTCTGTATCCCCTGTTTCCTACCGAAATGGCCAGGGCAGAGTCATCGACCCCGTGGAAAACAATGACTTTTGGTGGTTTAGCCCGGATGAGAAGAATCTACAATAAGGGCCTGTGGTTGTTTCTTGGGGGAATAGTCCTCCTCTTGCTGAGGACATCTCCTGCCCTCCCAGGCCAGATCATCATTGACAGTGATGATCAATTTGAGCTTGGCCGTGCCTGCATGGAGAAAGGCCAATATGCCAGGGCCGTAGTGGAATTTGAGAGATTCATCCATTTTTTCCCTGATTCCCCAAAGGTCCGTATGGCCCGCTATCTTATCGGCGTCTGTTATCTAAAAGGTGGCCGCTATGAGGCGGCCAGGGAGCGATTCTTTATGATCATCAGGACCGAGCCCGATACCCCCCTGGCAGGGAAGGCCCTTTTTATGCTGGGCGAAACCTATTACCAGCAGGGTCATCCAAAGGAAGCCGAGTATTACTTTAGGCAGGTCACTAAAAAATACCCGACCCTGGAGTTGAAGAACTCAGCCCTTTATCGGCTTGGATGGGCCAAAATGAAAGAGGACAGGTGGAGAGATGCATCGGAGGTGTTTATAAAAGTGGGGAGAAGGAGCGCACTTTATGGATCTTCCCAACAACTTGCGGACCAGAGCCTCAAAGGTGAGATGTTACCATACAAGGACCCCACATACGCCGGGGTAATGGCGGGCATGATACCAGGCCTCGGACATGCCTATGTGTCCCGTTACAAGGATGCGGTGGTGGCCTTCTTATTGAACGGCCTTTTCATATGGGCCGCAGTGGAGGCCTTCAGCAATAACAACAATGTGCTAGGTGGTATTCTGACATTTTTTGAGTTGGGGTGGTACACGGGGAATATCTACAGTGCGGTAAACGTAACTCACAAGTACAACCGGAAGGTGAGAAATGATTTCAGAAACAGTTTGAAAGATCGTCTTGATATTCACCTTCTCACCTCCAAAAAGGGCCCTATTGGCTTGGCCTTGACATTTAAGTTCTAAATCTTAGACGTCCAGGAGGCTGTAGAAAAGACCCCCTTGCTTTTCTGCTCCGAGCTGAAGGGTCCCAGTCCTACTTACCCAATAGCTTGAAGGGAGGTACAAGGAGATGAAAAGATTGTGTTTGTTGGCCTTGGTTGGTTTGTTCTTGTGTGGGTGTGGGGCAGCAGCCAAACAATCAGAATTTTGGGAACACAGTACGGTATATAAAAATTGGGCCCACCTCAAATTTAGCTGGTATAGGTACAAGAATCCCACAATTGAAACGGGAAAGAAATCCCTGGAGCAGGATTGGTGGGGTATTCCAATAAAAGGCCCTTCTGAAGAATAAAGGGATTTGAGAAAATGGCGATGCCACCCCCGAGATATGAGGGATGGCTCTTGACCCCCTTCTAAGGGGCAAACCAAAGCCATATCCTGCGGGCCTCCAGCTCCGCTTCCAGCCCGTAGGCTTACAGTCCGGAGGGTAGATCCTCCGGATGGGAGAGCGTGGATTCTTTATTGCGAGGCAACAGCTTATGTGGGTAAGGATAGTAACGATCGTTTTCTCTGGGATGTTTTTTCTCAGCGGTTGCGCCGTTCAAGAGTATCGAGCCTCAAAGATTCGCTACCAACACCGCAAGTGGGATGATACCACCGTCCGGAAGATAGCAGCGAGAAAGGTAGAGGTGGGCATGACCAGCGAAATGGTGAGGGCAGCCCTCGGAATACCGGACTCCATTTCCCGTGACGGGGATAAAGAGAAATGGGGATATGCGATCCAAGTGGGCGGCTATGAACCGCGCAAGGAATTTGTCTATTTTGTCTACTTCAAATATGGTGTGGTGGTCAAGACTGCCGGGGACAGGAGCAAGCTGGCGTATCTTTCCTGGTATGACTGATTTTTTGAGGACCTTTTCTTCGTCAAACGGATCAAACTGCCAATCAAGAAAAGGCCTCCTTCACCTTCGAGTCAGGTGCACCTGGGACTTTGACCATACATCTTTAGATGCATGATCTTTTTCTCAATGATCTTGGGCCTCGAGTTTATGGATCTTTTCCTCCTCAACGCGGATCACTTGCTTCATTTTTTTGTATGCGATCAGCCCTTGTACAAGAATTAATACACCTGCTGGCAGCAATGCGATACCCAATGTCATAACAAGGGGATGCGCAAAGAATTTTATAAAGACCAATCCAGCGGCAAAGACGGCCAAGGCAGTACGGATATAAGAGAGAAAGGTCCTCTTACTGGCCAGGACGGTGCGATATTCGGCCAAGTAATCACGGACAAAAACCGGCTCTCTTGAAGGTTTTTTTATATCCAACATCGCAGAAGCAAGAAAACTGGCCTGAAAATCTAACTTTCAAGAAGATAATTCCATTTAAAATCAAAGGTATAATACCTGAGAAAGGCTCCGAGGGAAAGCAGAAAAACCCTTGCGAGCCTTTTTTGCGTCTCACCCCCTTACAAAGCCACCAGCTCTTGTCGAAATCGAGCCGTGAGGGGGTACATATAAATCTCTTTCGGGGATATACCTTGCCGTTTATGCTCCCTGTCCATTCGTCCTCGGCCTGTGCTCGTCCCCACATGGATCCAGTTGGCTGCCTTATAACAAGTCCCTCTGAATCTCCTGCTGTCCACCAGCGTCTCCAGGAGTACCGGGCGCTATCCATAGCACCTCTCCCAATCATCCGCAACCACTCTCGAAGCCAGAGCAAGCACTGAACTGGCAAGGTTTTTAATCTTAACCCAAGGCAAAATAAGAAATCTGCTGTTATTAACGATCTTCTGTAAGTTATGCTTCCGTTGAATATCGTTCCACCCAATCCAGCTATCTCTCGGTGCCATCTTCCATGCCGAAGAGGAAAATTGCAAA
>JAUUVE010000359.1 GCA_030589715.1 Desulfobacteraceae bacterium
CCTGCTTCCTTGCCCCTGCCATGATGGTGAGCGGCACCTATTTCGGCAAGCTATCCCCCCCAAAGGTAACCACCATACTGACTCAATACAGGAAGGAGAAGGGGGAAGAGAAAAAGACATGAAAAGACTTTTATCCATTGGGGAATTAGAGTGGTATCGTAATAAGATTCTCGCTCAGGAGGATGAAAGGAAAACGTGTGTCCATGTCTGTATGACCGGCTGTCGAGCCTATGGTGCGACTGAGGTTAGAGATGCCCTTGAAGAGGAGATCAAAAAACAGGGCCTCTCCGGACAGGTAGAGATACGTTCCACTGGATGCCACGGGTTGTGCGCTAAAGCGCCGGTCATGTCCATTGATCCGTTGGGAGTTCAATACCAGGAGGTCAACCCGGAAGATGCGGCAGAGATTGTAGCCCTCACCCTAAAACAAAACCGGTTGCTTGATCACCTGGCTTACCGGGATGCCCAGACAGGAAATCCCATCTATTACCGCAGTCAGATCCCATTTTATGAGAAACAGGTGAGAAGGGTGTTGGCCAACTGCGGAAGGATTGATCCCACGAAGATTGAGCATTACATCGCCTCTGGTGGGTATCAGGCCATTGTCAAGGCCCTCTCCAGGATGACGCCAGAGCGGGTTATCGATGAAGTAGCAAGGGCCAAACTGAGAGGCAGGGGTGGTGCCGGTTTTCCTACAGGGATGAAATGGAAATTCACCCGCCAGGCAGAGGGGCGACCGAAATATATCGTCTGCAATGCGGATGAGGGGGATCCAGGTGCCTTTATGGACCGTGCGGTTCTGGAAGGTGATCCCCATGCTGTCCTGGAGGGGATGCTCATCGGTGCCTATGCCATTGGAGCAGAATACGGGTACATTTATGTGCGAGAGGAATACCCCATTGCTGTTGAACACCTGACTATTGCTCTAGAACAGATGAAGGAGCTGGGTCTTTTAGGGGAGAATATCCTGGGAACCGGTTTTGATCTTGATGTCTACCTGAAGATGGGTGCAGGGGCCTTTGTCTGTGGCGAAGAAACGGCTCTTATGGCCTCCGTTGAAGGGAAACGGGGAATGCCGAGGGCCAGACCACCGTTTCCTGCTCAAGCTGGACTGGATGGCAGGCCAACAAATATCAATAATGTAGAGACCTGGGCCAATATTCCCTTGATCATCACAAATGGCGTGGAATGGTATTCCCAGGTGGGTACAGAGAATAGTAAAGGCACAAAAATCTTTTCTTTGGCTGGCAAGGTGAATAATACGGGTCTGGTGGAGGTTCCCCTAGGCGTGGCCATCAAAGAGGTGATTTTTGATATCGGAGGTGGCATTCCCAAGGGAAGGAAATTTAAGGCGGTCCAGATGGGGGGGCCATCGGGGGGTTGTGTACCTACCCAGTACCTGAATCTTCCCATTGACTATGACACCCTCCAGCGCATAGGGGCAATCATGGGCTCGGGTGGTATGGTGGTTATGGATGAAAATAACTGCATGGTGGAAATCGCCCGCTTTTTTTTGAGTTTTACCCAGTCAGAATCCTGCGGGAAATGCGCTCCCTGTCGGCTGGGGACTACCCAGTTGCTGGAGATTCTGACCCGGATTACACAGGGAAAGGGCAGGATCGAGGATATTCAGACCATCAAGGAGTTAGGAGAAACCATAATGACGTCCTCCCTCTGCGGTCTCGGACAGACCGCCCCCAAGCCCGCCCTTTCCACCCTTAAATATTTCTTGAAGGAATATGAGGACCATATCCTGGAGCACCGATGTGCGGGGGCCACATGTGATTCTATGGTCATCTCCGCCTGCCAGCATGCCTGTCCGGCCGGGATTGATGTGCCCAATTACATGGCTGCCATTGCCAGCGGCAAGCATGAAAAAGCGGTAGAGATCATCAGGGAGAGGAATCCCTTTCCCGCTGTATGCGGTCGTATCTGTATCCATCCCTGTGAATTTAAATGTCGGCGAGGTGAGCTGGATGAATCCGTTGCCATCCGTTCACTCAAGCGTTATGCAGCGGACTGGTATTTTGATCATATCGGCAAGGCCAAAGAGCCGTTTCCGGTGACCAGGGATCAGAAGGTGGCTGTTGTGGGTGGAGGTCCGGCAGGATTGACCTGTGCCTACTTCATGGCAGAAATGGGATATAAGGCTACTGTGTTTGAGGCCCAATCAGTGGCAGGGGGTATGCTGGGGATCGCGATCCCTGAATTTCGTCTCCCCCGCGAGGTGATTCAGGCGGCGGTCGAGTACATCGAAAGCCGCGGTGTAGAGATCCGCTATAACTCCCCCATTGACGCCCGACATACGGTGAACGACCTTTAGGAAGAGCGTTATCAGGCTGTATTTATCGCTGCTGGAGCCCAGGCCAGCAAGAGGATCGACATCCCAGGCGAAAAAGAGGATCTGGTAGGTCTCCACTACGGCCTTCAATTCTTAGCAGACATCAGGACCGGCAAGCAGATACAACTGAAAGGAAAGGTGGTGGTCTTGGGGGGAGGTAATGTTGCTATTGATGTAGCCAGAACTGCTCCCAGGGTGGGTGCCAGGGACGTTCAAATATTCTATCGGAGGACAAAGGAGGAGATGCCGGCATGGGAGAAAGATATTGATGAGGCCATTGAGGAGGGAATCGTTATCAATCCCTTATGGGCGCCCAAACAGATCATGCATCAGGGTGGCAAGGTCACAGGGATAGAGTTCATGCGTAGCATGACCGTTTTTGATGAAGAAGGTCGTTCATCTCTGAGTGTTGACGAGAAGGTAACCCAGGTGGTTGAGGCCGACACTATCATCATTTCCATCGGTCAGGCGCCTGACATCTCTTTTTTATCCAAAGACAGCCAGCTTGAGAGGGCCCTTTGGGGCAGTCTTGTGGTAGACGAAAACACTCTGGCTACCAATATCTCCGGTGTTTTTGCAGGGGGCGATTTTACCACAGGCCCAAGTATTATCATAAACGCTATAGCCTCAGGCAGAAGGGCGACTCTGGCCATAGACAAATACCTTAAGGGCGAAAAAGGAAGGGTAGAGATCGTAGATGAAAAGACTGCAATGAAAGAGGATATCGGTCTGGCCTTAGATGAGGAAATAGAAGAGGAAAGGCCGAGGATCAAGGTCCAGCTTGAGAATCCTGAAGAGAGGGTAACGGACTTCAGGGAGGTGGAAAAAGGATTTGCCAAGGAGGAGGCTCACCGGGA
>JAUUVE010000348.1 GCA_030589715.1 Desulfobacteraceae bacterium
ATCCTGAACTGGGAATGGAGGCCATATTTATAATCACGGTCAAGGATTTCCCCGCCTTTATCATAATGGATGACAAGGGAAACGATTTTTTTGAGAATATTTTGTCTCACAAGTGACCGGTATCATATTTTTAAAGACGGAAGAAAAAAAGAATTATAATATTTTAAAAACTGTTTACAGAAAGGGAAATATCATGTCTACGACAACTAAAACCATAGAAGGAAACGAAGCAGCGTCTCATGTGGCCTATGCCATGAGTGATGTGGCGGCGATCTATCCCATTACGCCATCGAGCAATATGGGGGAATACGCTGATGAATGGGCAGCCTATGGCAGGAAGAACATCTTTGGCCAGGTCTTAAAGGTTGTGGAGATGCAGTCAGAAGCGGGCGCTGCCGGTGCTCTTCACGGGGTTCTTTCTTCCGGTGCTTTATCCACTACCTTTACTGCCTCCCAGGGCCTTTTATTGATGATTCCCAACATGTACAAGATCTCCGGGGAATTGATGCCAACGGTTTTTCACGTCTCTGCCCGGGCCATTGCCACCCATGCCCTTTCCATCTTTGGGGATCACTCGGACATCAACGCTGTGCGTCAGACAGGGTTTTCTCTCCTTGCCTCTGCCTCTGTCCAGGAGGTGATGGACCTGGCCCTGGTAGCTCATCTTGCCAGTATCCGGACCAGTTTACCCTTTGTCCATTTTTTTGACGGATTCAGGACCTCCCAGGAGATCCAGAAGATAGAACTGATAGACTACGATGATATGGCCAGGCTGGTGGACGGGGAAGCCATTGAGGAGTTCAGGTCAAGGGCCATGAACCCGGAGTATCCCCAGCTCAGGGGGACGGCCCAGAACCCTGACATCTTTTTCCAGAACCGTGAGGCCTTAAATCCCTATTACGATCGTATTATTGACATTGTGGAAGAAGAGATGGCAAAGGTGAGTGATCTTGTGGGCCGGCAGTATAATCTCTTTGACTACGTGGGTGATCCTGAGGCAGAGCGGGTTGTTGTGTCCATGGCCTCCAGTTGCGATGTTATAGAAGAGACAGTCAACTACCTAACCGGGCTGGGGGAACGTGTAGGGCTTATCAAAGTACGTCTTTACCTGCCCTTTTCCAGGGAACACTTTTTAAGTGTCCTGCCTGCCACGGCCCAAAGGATTGGTGTACTGGACAGGATAAAGTCCCCGGGGTCCCTCGGAGAGCCTCTATACCAGGATGTATGCACGATTTTTCAGGAAAGGGGCGAAGCCCAGGTTATTGTGGGTGGCCGGTATGGTCTGGGGAGCAAGGATTTCACACCGACCATGGTCAAGGCCGTATTTGACAGTCTGCGTTCCAGGGCACCCAAAAATCATTTTACAGTGGGCATTGTAGATGACGTGACCCACACCTCCCTTGAACTTCCCGAAGAGATTGATCCATCACCCAAGGGAACGGTGCGGTGTAAATTCTGGGGCCTGGGTGCAGACGGCACGGTTGGAGCCAATAAAAACGCCATCAAGATCATCGGAGAAAATACGGACATGTATGCCCAGGCCTATTTTGCCTATGATGCCAAGAAGTCCGGGGGAATCACCATGAGCCATCTCAGGTTCTCTCCTGAAAGAATCCAGTCTCCTTATCTTCTGACTAAATCTGACTTCATAGCGTGCCATAATCCCGCCTTTGTTGACCAATATGATCTTTTAGAGGGGATCAAGGAAGAGGGGGCATTTCTTTTAAATTCTCCCTGGACTGTCAAGGAAATGGCGAACAAACTGCCTGACCCCATGAAACGCAAAATTGCCCAAATGAAGATAAATTTTTACAATATTGATGCAGTCAAGATCGGTGCCCAACTGGGACTGGGCGCCCGCATCAACATGATCATGCAGGCAGCCTTTTTTCAAATATCAGGTGTCATTCCTCCGGAAGAGGCATTTAACTACATGAAGACTGCCATCAAGAAAACTTACGGGAAAAAGGGAGACAAGGTCGTCAAAATGAACATCGATGCGGTAGACAAGGCTATCGGCGGCTTAAAGAAGATCGCTGTTTCCAAATCGTGGGCAACGGCCGGTCAGGAAGCCTATATAGGAAAAGATGAGCCTGAGTTTGTAACAAATGTCATGCGACCCATGCTGGCCCAGCAAGGTGACAAGCTCCCTGTGAGCGCCATGCCCCCGGACGGGATCTTTCCCACCGCCACCACCCAATATGAGAAAAGGGGGATTGCCATTCATGTACCCGAGTGGCTGGAGGAAAACTGTATCCAGTGCAACCAGTGTGCCTTTGTTTGCCCCCATGCGGTCATAAGGCCGGTACTTGCACATGAGGAAGATCTAAAAGAGGCCCCTAAGGATTTTGTGACCGTGGATGCCAAGGGCAAGGAGCTAAAGGGCTTACGCTACAGGATCCAGATAAGTCCCCTTGACTGCACCGGGTGCGGCAACTGCGCCCAGGTTTGCCCTGCCAAGAAAAAGGCCCTTGTTATGAAGCCCCTTGCCACGCAGACAAAGCTGCAGGTGCCCAATCATGTCTTTTCAACAGAGCTTCCCATTTTAGATGACCTGATGCCCATGACGTCTGTAAAAGGGAGCCAGTTCAGGATGCCTCTTTTTGAGTTTTCAGGCGCCTGTCCGGGTTGTGGTGAGACACCCTATGTGAAACTCATCACCCAGCTCTTTGGTGATCGCATGATGATTGCAAACGCTACGGGTTGCTCTTCTATATATGGAGGCTCGGCTCCTGTCTGCCCTTACACAGTTAATGAGGAGGGGCACGGTCCTGCGTGGGCTAATTCGCTTTTTGAAGACAATGCTGAATATGGTTTTGGCATGGAGCTGGGTGTTACCCAGAGGCGTGAAAAACTGGCCGATCTAATGCGTGAAGCCAGAGAAAAAGGTGTCTCGAAAGACCTTGATGAGGCATTTCAGGGATGGCTTGAGAACATGAGTGACGGCGAGAAGTCAAAGGAGCTTGGCAGGCAGATCATTGATCTTATTGAACTTGAACTTGCAAGCCCTGAGGGTGAAGACTTTAACCCGCTCCTTATTGATATTATTGACAGAAGCGACTATCTGACCAAGAAATCCATCTGGGTGTTTGGCGGAGACGGATGGGCCTATGATATTGGCTATGGTGGACTTGATCATGTAATTGCCTCTGGCCATGATGTAAACATCCTGGTGCTGGACACCGAGGTCTACTCCAACACCGGTGGTCAGGCCTCCACGTCAACGCCCACGGGCGCTGTGGCAAAGTTTGCTGTCGGTGGCATACCCACATGTAAAAAGGATCTGGGTCGTATGGCCATGACGTATGGATATG
>JAUUVE010000008.1 GCA_030589715.1 Desulfobacteraceae bacterium
AACCTGTTCTTTCCATAAATTTTCATGTCTAGCATGGCAGGCGGATGAAACCACATCCTCAAATTGTTTTAGTCTCATGCATTCTCCAATCAGATCCCACGAATCAGCGGTTCAGACCTGCCTCTCCCCGAGTCACGGCAGACAGGCTTTCGGTTAACCTTGAACCTCTGAACCCTGAACCCGTGAACGGTTACTCATAGGATTAGGTAGTCCTATGGACCGGACCAGGATACCCGCAACGTAGTCCGAAGGTCCGATTCACTAAGAAGTCACGCCTGCTGGGGATCTTTTTCTTCTTTGTGGGGAGTGGGATGGGCCTTTCGTGTGATGAGGACCTTATCAATTTTCCGCTGGTCCCCCTCCTGGATAGTAATCTCCAGATCTCTAAATGAGACCTTTTCATTTATCTCCGGTATCCTTCCCAAGAGGTGGATAATAAATCCGCCTACAGACTCAAAGTCTCCCTTTGGCAGCTCCATTTTGAGGTGTTCTTGGAGCTTTCCGAACTCCAAACGGGCATCCGCCAGGAAGGAGTTATCGTCAATGATATTCAAGAGGGGTTCTTCGTTGTCATGTTCGTCCAATATTTCTCCGACGATCTCCTCCAGGATATCTTCGATGGTGATAATGCCAGCCGTACCCCCATACTCATCGGTCACTATGGCCAGGTGGGTCTTTTTTTCCTTCATATCTTTTAACAATTCGCTAACCATCCGCGTCTCAGGTACAAAGTAAGGCGTCCTGGGAATATCATTGGGAATCTGAGAATCAGGATTCTCTCCCAATAGCTTCAGGAGATCCTTTGAATGAAGGATTCCCACAATTTGGTCGATGTTGTCCTTGTGGATGGGTATTCTGGTGTGACCACAATCGGTAACCAGCTTTATCACTTCACCCAGGGTGGCGTCGACTCGAGCCGATGAGATTTCTATACGGGGGATCATAATGGATTGGGCCTTTGTCTCCTTTAGGTCCAGCACACCGTATACCATATGGGATTCTTCGTTGCTGATAAGCCCCTTGGCCTGCCCTTCATCCATGAGCTCATGGATTTCTTCGGTCAGGTTGTTGCTGTCGCCCCAATGGATTTTTTTCTTGATCAGAGACCTGATTTGAGCGAAAAGCCCTTGATCTGAGTCATCTTCCAAGGATAGTTTTCTTCTCCAAATTTATATGGTAATATTGCTGCGCGATAGAGCCCTCTCGGGGAAGCCCCGTGATTTCGGCCCTTTTTTCCAACTGGGCGCACAATAGGCTTGTGGTAATTTTATTTTTGTCCATATTAAATGTCAAGATGTTTGCAACAAGGGAGTTCCTGAAATATAAAATAGTCCTTGACTATGCTGGATAGATGCAATAATATATTGTGGTAAGCGTTTCAGCAACATCGAGCGGGCATAGCTCAGTTGGTAGAGTACAAGCTTCCCAAGCTTGGTGTCGCGGGTTCGATCCCCGTTGCCCGCTCCATCGTTTGCATTAGCTTAGATTGGTGTGCCCCGCTTTGAGGTTGTCAACCAGGTCTCTTGATGGTTGATCTACTTCGAATTGTGGACTTGTCGCTGGTTTTCTCATAATTCCTAAGGGATCTTATGTAATAAACCACTGGAGATTTTGGTCTACAGTCATAAAGCGGGCGCCGGAGCCCGCTTTTTTGTTGTTTGGCACATGGATACCCCTGATTTGGTCACCAAAGCAGTAACCCCGCTCATAGAGCCGATCCTCGATGAAATGGATTTTGAGCTGGTGGATATTGAATATCTCTCCGAGCATGGCAGATGGGTGCTAAGGATCTTTGTGGACAAGGAGGGGGGCATGACGGTGGCTGACTGTGCGAGAGTAAGCAGAGAAGTCGGCGACCTAATTGATGTGAAGGACCACATACCCCATGAATACGTCTTGGAGGTCTCATCTCCCGGCCTTAACAGGCCACTTAAGAAGGAAAAGGACATTTTGTGGGCCATCGGAAGGAAGGTGAAGGTCAAGATGGGGAGACCCTTAAAGGGGCGCCGAAACTTTACTGGTTATCTAAGGAGCTTCCAGGACTCAACACTGTATCTTGAAGTAGAAAATAATCTGGTTGCTCTCCCTTGGGGACATGTGGCAAAGGCCAATCTGGTCTACGAATTCGACAATTAAGGAATCCAAGTTTGAAGGCTTCGTAAAAAGTCATCATTTGGGACGGCAATAAATTTTTTCTGGAGTGATCTGCCATGGTTTCAAATTTGACAAGAATGATTGAGCAAGTAAGCCGTGAAAAGGGTGTTGAGCAAGAGCTGTTGATAAAGGCCCTCGAGGAAGCGGTGAAGGCGGCGGCCAAGAAGAAACTTGGCCCGGATTATGACTTGGAAGTCAGTTACAATGAAGAGCTTGGGGAGATTGAGGTCTTTGAGTTTAAGGTAGTTGTGGATGGTGTGACCAATGAACACCTTCAGGTCTCCCTGGATGAGGCCCGCAAAATGGACCCCGAATCTGAAATGGGGGACAGCCTTGGCATCAAGATGGATACTGATACATTCGGCAGGCTCGCTGCCCAATCGGCCAAACAGGTTATTATGCAGCGTTTGAAAGAGGCCGAAAGGGATATTGTCTTCGACGACTTCAAGGATAGACGGGGAGAAATCATCAACGGGATCGTGCAGCGTTTCGACAGAGGCTCCATCATTGTGAACCTTGGTCGTACGGAGGCAGAGCTACCCCCCAAGGAACAGATTCCAAAGGAATCATACAAACAGGGAGATCGAATCAGGGCCCATATCCTGGAAGTAAAACAGTTCAGCCGCGGACCGCAAATCGTTCTTTCTCGCACCCATCCCAATTTCATCTCAGCCCTGTTTGAAAATGAAGTTCCTGAGATCTCTGAAGGTATTGTTAAGATAATGCAGGTTTCGAGAGAGCCAGGCTTGAGGTCGAAGATTGCAGTCACATCAAGGGACTCTGACGTGGCTCCTGTGGGGGCATGCGTAGGGATGAAAGGTAGAAGGGTTCAGGCAGTAGTCCAAGAGTTGCGTGGTGAAAAGATAGATATCGTGACCTGGAATCCTGATGCAGCCAAGTTTATATGTAACGCCCTTGCTCCGGCAGAAATCATACGGGTAATCGTTGATGAGTCCAATCACTCCATGGAGGTGGTGGTCGCAGATGATCAGTTATCCCTTGCCATTGGTAGGAGGGGACAAAATGTGCGGCTGGCCTCCCGACTAACGGGTTGGAACTTAGATGTAATTGGGGAGACTAATTATAACCAGACCCTCAAAGAAGGATACAAGTCCCTCTTACAGCTGGAGGGCGTGGGTGAAAAAAGGGCCTCTGATCTATTTGAGTACGGCTTCAGGGCCGCCGAAGATGTGGCCCAGGCCTCGGTTGATGAGCTGGCCTCTATTAAGGGGATAAGCGAGGAGAGGGCAGCAACTCTCATTCAAGATGCCATCAGGCACACCGGTGAGGAAGCGCTCGGCACGGATGCTGAGGAAGAGTCAGAGCTGGATGCCCCGCCGGTCCAGGCCGATGATGAAACCGTGAGCGAAGAAGTGCCCCATGGCGAATCGTAAGGGACATATACCTGTAAGGACATGCATAGGGTGTGGGGCAAAACAGAGCAAGAATGAATTGATCCGGCTGGTAGTGGACCCGGACGGGCTGGTGGTTCGAGACGATTGGGGCAAGGGAAAGGGAAGGGGTGCCTATGTTTGTCCCAGTAATTCTTGTTGGAAAAGCCTTCAAAAGGAGCACATATTAAGAAAGGCATTCAGGAGGGAGGACCCCATTGCCTTACATTCCGAACTCCATGGAGTGACATGGGAAAATGGGAATAAGGAGGCAGAAAGACACTCATTTTAGTCCCTCGAAGTCAAAACTCACAGTGAATATACCCTGGAGGGGTCTGGCCCAGAACGGTATCTGGAAACGGAATTTACTGGCCCACTTCTCTTGGTTGATATGGATAATCTTAAATGATTGATTAGGCATTTTCCGAGACACTTGAATCGGGAGGTTATATGGCCAAAGTCAGAGTTTACGAACTAGCCAAAGAACTCAACTTGGAAAGCAAGAAGTTTGTAGAAAGGCTCCAGGCCGGCGGACTGAACATAAAAAACTATATGAGCACCCTCGACGAGGAAGCGGTTTTGCGGGCCAAGGACATTGTGTCCGGTGCGGTATCACAGGTAGTTGAAGAAAGACGAATCAAGCCGACTGTTATTCGCCGGCGCAAAAAAATCGTTAAGGTCGAACCGGAAATCCCTGTTGCAAAGGAAGAGGAAAAGGCGAAAGAAGAAAAAATCGAGCCTCCAGGACCGGAGCCGACCATAGAGGAAGCAGAGCCAAAAGAAATTGCACCTGAGGCGGTAATTACCGAGAAGGAGGAAAA
Source organism: Desulfobacteraceae bacterium (assembly GCA_030589715.1). Classification (GTDB taxonomy): domain Bacteria; phylum Desulfobacterota; class DSM-4660; order Desulfatiglandales; family Desulfatiglandaceae; genus JABMQV01. The sequence goes on from JAUUVE010000008.1 coordinate 4,367, forward strand.
GAGAGAGGCAGGGATTGAAGAGCCGCCTGTACCTGTCCCTGAGAGTAGGAAGGAAGCTGTCGCCCCTAAGAAGCCCCCAGAGGCGAAGGCCCCTCCAAAGAAGGTGGCCAAGCCCGCCGTGAAAGCCAAGGGCAAGCCCAGGAAGGTAAAGAAAAAGAAGGCGGAGCAGCCTGCCAAGATCATAAAGGGCCCCGAGGAGGGACCGCTGAGCGAAATCTTGGCGAAGCGGGTTGAAAAAAAGAAAGCAAAGCCACGTGCCCCAGTGTCCAAACCTCCAGCCTCTTTGGATATGGAAGCGGAACTGGCTGAGAAGGCCAAGGAAGTAACGCCGTCCAAGAAGAAGAGCGATAGGAAGAGGGTAGAAGACACAGAGGCCAAACCAAAGAGCCTTTTCCGTCGCCGAAAGAGAGAGATATACGAAAGGTCCGATCTTTACGACGGCCGCGTCTCGAGGCGCAAGGGAAAAAAGACAGCAAGGAAACCCCAAGAGGCTGCGAAGAAACAAAAACAGACTAAGATTACTGTTCCAAAGGCCATAAAGAGAAGGATAAGGGTCCAGGAATTCGTCATGGTGGCCGAACTGGCCAAGGCAATGGGGACCAAGGGGGTGGATCTCATAAAGAAGTTGATGGGTCAGGGTATCATGGCCAACATTAATAAACCCCTGGATTTTGAGACAGCGGCCCTTGTGGCAGATGACTTTGGCTATGAACTTGAATTGGATTTCTTCCAAGAGGAACATTTAATTGCAGAGGCAGAAGATCGACCCGAAGACCTCATGCCAAGGCCCCCGGTGGTGACCATTATGGGACATGTGGATCATGGAAAGACCTCATTGCTCGACTTTATAAGACAGTCTAACATCATAGGAGGAGAATCGGGTGGAATAACTCAGCATATCGGTGCATATTACGTCAAGGCCGAAGGGGGAGATATTGTCTTTCTAGACACCCCGGGACATGAGGCCTTCACGGCCATGCGGGCCAGGGGAGCTAGTATTACGGATCTAATCGTTCTAGTGGTGGCCGCAGATGATGGAGTGATGCCCCAGACCAAAGAGGCCATTAATCATGCCCGTGCTGCGAATGTCCCTATCCTTGTTGCAATCAACAAGATCGACAAAGAAGATGCAAACCCCGAGAAGGTGAAGAGAGAACTCGCTGACTTAGAGCTTGCCCCTGAAGAGTGGGGGGGAGAGACCATTTTTGGTCAGGTCTCGGCAAAAACAGGTGAAGGAATCGATGAACTCCTGGGTCTAATATTGCTTCAATCCGAAATACTTTAGCTGAAAGGGAATCCCAATAAGCCAGCCCGGGGAAGCATTGTTGAGGCAAAGTTGGATAGGAATAAAGGCCCTGTGGCCACAGTCCTTATAAGGGACGGGACCCTCAAGCAGGGTGAATTCTTCATCTGCGGAGAGCATTATGGTCGAGTCAGGGCCATGCTCAACCATAAGGGGAAGAGGTTAATATCTGGTGGCCCATCTGTGCCTGTTGAGGTATACGGCATATCCGGGGTACCCATGGCCGGGGACGAATTTATCGTTGTCAAAGATGAAAAAACTGCAAAACAGGTCATTGATAACCGCAGGCAGAGGAGCAGGAAACATGCAGTGGCCAAGAGAGGTCTAGTCAGCCTTGAGGACCTTTTTGAAAGGATAAAGGAAGAGGAGGTGAAGCAACTCAACATCGTTTTAAAGACCGATGTTCAGGGTTCACTTGAGGCACTCGATGAATCACTGGTCAAGCAAAGCACCGAAGAGGTCAAACTCAATGTGCTCCATTCCGCGACTGGTGCCATTTCAGAGTCGGACGTGATGTTGGCCTCGGCCTCGCGTGCTATTATTATAGGCTTTAATATTAGGGCAAACCCCCGTGTTTCTGAAATTGCTGAAAAAGAAAAAGTCGATATCCGATACTACAACGTCATTTACAATGCAATCAAGGATATCCGTTTGGCCATGGCCGGCCTCTTAGAACCGGTTTATGAGGAGGAAATAATCGGGCGAGCAGATATCAAAGAGATATTTCACATTCCTAAAGTGGGCGCTGTGGCCGGCTGTCAAGTCACGGATGGTCATGTGGAGAGGAATGCTAATGCGAGGCTCCTGCGTGACGAGGTGGTTGTGTTTGATGGCAAGATCGGATCGCTAAGGCGCTTTAAGGAAGATGTTAAAGAGGTCCAGTCGGGATATGAATGTGGTATTGGGCTGGAAAATTTTGATGATATCAAACCGGGAGACGTATTTGAACTCTACCGGATGAAGGAACTGGAAGCAGAGCTATAGTACCTTAATAAATAAACCTGCGCTCAAAACGGGCAGAAAATGTTTCAGAATACTCTGGATCTTGCGCTGACGAATCAATTTAGGGATTTAGACCCCAGTTAAATAAATGCAAAAACAGATTTAACGGGGTAAAGATTAAGGGATTGGGGAATTGAAGAATTCGATTAGAGAGATTACATGTAATTCCTAAATTCCTGAATTCGCAATTCCCCAATTCCGGTTTATCCGGGTTAGGTAATGGTGGTTGGCACCCTGAAGATAGAATTTCGGCTACACGACAACCGCTCTCTCAAAGGAAAACGGAAGGTCGTCAAGAGCATAGTGGACAAAGTTAAATCCAGATTCAACCTCTCCATTGCTGAAATAGGGTCCAATGATATATGGCAGAAGATCGAGCTGGGAATCAGCGCAGTAGGAAACGACAGAAGGCATATTGATTCCTCCCTAAATCGTGTCCTTAGTTACATTGACTCGCTTTACCTGGCACCGATCGTGGACACCCAGATGGAGATTTTCAACGTCTGATTCATCGGTTGACATTCTTCCTCGGCCCGTTGTCTTTTTGCGAAAACATTAGGACCTTGATCCAGAGTTGAGTACCTGGACTTATAACGTACCCTTACCATTGGCACTCAGAGATCGACATGTTAGCAGGTAAGCGAGCAATAAGAGTTGGTGACAAGATACTGAAGGAAATTGCCTTCCTCCTCCTTTCCAAGGTCAAGGATCCGAGGGTTCAAGGCACTACCATGACAGGGATCCGCCTTAGTGATAATCTGAAAAAAGCCAGGGTCTACTACAGCGTCATTGGAGAGGCGGGACAGGTTGAACAGGCTCAGGCGGGCCTTGACAGCGCCAAGGGATTTATAAAGAAGGAAATTGGGTCGCGGATGGAATTAAGGTATATCCCTGAGATCACCTTCGTGCATGACCCTTCTCTTGAAAGCGGGAGTCACATGGAGACATTGTTTGAGGAAATGCGAAAAAAAGATGCCGGAGGTGAATGAGGGTGTCGTTTCAGAGGGTTATCACCTTATTAACGGAAGGGGGTTCTTTCCTGCTCACTACCCACAGGGACCCTGATGGGGATGGGGTCGGTTCCATGCTGGCCCTTGGAGGGGCCCTGTCAAAGGCCGGAAAGGATGTGGTGCTTTTCACTGAAAAGCGGCTCAGCCCTTCCCTTAGCCTCCTGAGGGGTGCCAAAAGAATTGTCCAAAGATTTGACCCTGGGAAGGATTTTGACGCCGTGGTGGCCTTGGACTGTGCTGAGCTGGCAAGGCTTGGGAAGTTGGCGGACTATTCTGGAGGCGCCAAACCCCTGATAAATATTGACCACCATGAAACCAACGACCTTTTCGGGGACCTCAATCTGGTTGATACTAATAGCTCCTCAACAGGGGAACTGGTGTTCAAGGTGATAAATACCATGGGCATTCCAGTGGACTCAGAAGTGGCTGAGAACCTGTTTGCAGCGATTCAGACCGATACAGGCTCCTTTAGGTACCACAACACCACTTCAACATCTCTAAAGATAGCGGCAGAAATGATGGAGCATGGAGTAAATCCCTGGGAAGTGTCACGGAAGATAATGGACAGGTACGAGCCCTCGCGATTGCGGCTCCTGGAGATGGCACTAGGTACCATTGAGTTCCACCACGAGGGCAAAATAGGAATGATGACTCTCTCCTCAGATATGTTCAAGAAGGCCAATGCACACCAGGGTGACAGTGAAAGGTTTGTAGACTATCCTAGGTTTGTATCGGGTGTTGAAATAGCTGTCATGATCCGTGAGACAGGTGAGAATGACTACAAGTTTAGCCTGCGTTCCAATAACGAGGTGAATGTGGCCCAACTGGCATCCCTATTTGGTGGTGGTGGTCATGCCAGGGCTGCCGGCTTTGAGTGTCATGGATCTATCGGGGTCTTGAAAGAGGACTTGTTGATAAAGGCTGGTTGGTTTTTGAATGGGACGTTCAATTGATGGTATACTTTTGATTGACAAGGAGGAAGGTGAAACTTCTTACTGGGTAGTCAAGAAGGTGCGCTCCGCTTTGGCTGGATTGGACGTCAAGAAGGTGGGCCACGCCGGGACACTCGATCCGTTTGCAACGGGGCTGCTCATTATTCTCTTAGGCCAGGGGACCAAGCTTTCCCCCTTTATCATGTCTGAGAGCAAAGTCTACCTTGCCACCATCAGACTGGGCATTGAAACGGACACAATGGATCCTACAGGGCAAGTGATTCGCACCTCTTCGGTGCCGGTCCTGAGCCCCGAACAGATCCAGGAGAAGGCCAGCCTCCTTGTGGGACACAGAGAACAGGTCCCGCCTATCTATTCTGCTGTCAAATACAAGGGCACAAGGGCATACAGACTGGCGCGGAAAGGGATCAAATTTGATCTTCAAAGCAAGAAGATCATTGTGCACTCTTTATCGATCCTTTCCGTTGACCTCCCGCATGTCACCATGGAGGTAAGATGTTCCGGGGGGACCTATGTGAGAAGCCTTGCGGCAGAACTGGGCAGGGGCCTGGGGCCCGGTGCCCATCTCAAATCCCTTAGGAGATTGGGAAGCGGTTCTTTTGAGGTGCGACATGCCGTGAGCTCCAAAGAGGTTTCCCCAAGGGATGGTTGGCACCTCCTTGGGGATAGGATCATATCCCTTAGTGCAGCCCTCCCCAACATGATGGAATTAGAGGTGGAAAAGGGTCTTGCAGAAAAGGTAAGGCATGGCTATCAGCCTGCCTGGGAGGAACTCAAAAAGGTTTCGGACTTTTCTGGCCCCAAAGGACATGGGGATGGCCATCTTAAACTTGTTAGGGATGGTGATCTCTTGGCCATCGTAAGCATAGAACAGGGCAAAGGGCCCGGCCATTCAACCCCAAGATTAGAAAGAGTATTTTCGTAATCTTTTTTGGCCTTAACAAATAATCCATAGGAGGTATGAGAAGTGGTTTTGACGCCAGAAATTAAGAGAGAAATTATTGATCGTTTTAGTCAACACGAAAAGGACACGGGCTCATCCGAGGTTCAGATTGCCCTATTGAGCAACAGAATCAAATACCTTACCGACCATTTCAAAGTGCACAAGAAAGATCATCATTCGCGCAGGGGTCTATTGAAATTAGTTGGCAAAAGGAGGAGACTCCTTAATTACCTAAAAAAGAAGGACATGGAGAAATATTGGGGCGTTATCAAGGAGCTCGGTATTCGAAAGTAGGAGACTAAATAAATTGATAACTGAGGAGAACCAGTCAAAACGCTCTCAATCTTCTCATATGAAGACAGTCGTCAGTCCACAGAAAACCCAGCAAAACCGGAAGGATAGGTGAAAAATGATAAAAAGCAGTTCAATCGAGATTGGTGGTCAGACCCTGAATGTGGAGACGGGCCGCATAGCAAAACAGACAAGTGGATCTGTAATTGTGTCCATGGGTGAAACGGTAGTGCTTGTCACCGCGGTATCCACAGATGAGGTTCGCGAAGGGATCGATTTCCTCCCTCTGACCGTTGAATATCAGGAGATGTCCTATGCAGGGGGGCAAATTCCCGGAAATTTTTTTCGAAGGGATATGGGCCGGCCCGGCGAGATAGAGACACTGACCTCTCGCCTGATAGATAGGCCGCTTAGGCCCCTTTTTCCTGAAAAATACCGTTATGAGACCCAGGTGATTGCGAGTGTGCTCTCAACAGATAAGGAAAATGAAGCGGATATGTTGGCCATGCTTGGTGCCTCGATGGCGTTTGAAATATCCGATATTCCTTTTAATGGTCCTATTGCCGGGGTCCGTGTAGGAAGAGTGGAAGGTAAGTTGGTAACCAACCCCACGATCAGCCAGCAGGCTGAAAGTGATATCAACTTAATCGTGGCCGGTGGTCGATCCGGAATCGTCATGGTTGAAGGTGGTGGCCTTTTTGTCCCTGAATCGGACATGATCGAAGCGATCTTTTACGGGTACGAGGCCATACAGCCCATGCTCCATATGCAGGAGGAGTTCAAGAGGGAGGTTGGGAAACCAAAGAGGGTTTTTCAGCCGGATTCGGCCGATGAAGAGCTTTATAAGAAGATTGCCGATACGGGAACAACCTTGTTGAAAGAGGTTATTACCATACCTGATAAGCTAGAGCGACAACAAAAGGTAAAAGAGGCCAAACACTCTATCCTTGAGTCCCTCTCCGAGTCCTATGAAGGGAGGAAGTCTGAAATCGTTGAGGCCCTGGATGCCTTGGAAAAGAAGATGGTCCGTCAGATGATCTTGGAGGAAGGGAAGAGGATCGACGGGCGCTCATTCGAGGAGGTAAGGCCAATAGAATGTATTGTAGGTGTCCTTCCCCGTGTCCACGGCTCTGCCCTCTTTACCCGCGGGGAAACCCAGGCAATGGTGTTGACCACCCTGGGGACTGAGCGGGATGAACAGAGGATGGAATCTATCTATGGAAATCATTTCAGGTCTTTTATATTTCATTATAATTTTCCACCATACAGCGTAGGCGAGGCAAAAAGGCTAGGCGGCCCGGGCCGCAGGGAGATAGGCCACGGGGCGCTTGCGCGACGAGCCCTCATGCCCGTGATGCCCGATAAGGAGGATTTTCAATATTGTATCCGAGTGGTCTCTGAGATCCTTGAATCCAATGGTTCTTCCTCCATGGCCAGTGTTTGTGGAGGATGCCTTTCCCTCATGGATGCAGGTGTGCCTATCAAAGAACCGGTGGCCGGGGTGGCAATGGGTCTAGTCTCCGATGAAAGCAAGGTAGTGGTACTTACCGATATTATAGGAGATGAAGACCATTATGGTGATATGGATTTCAAGGTAGCAGGCACTCGTGACGGTATTACCGCCTTGCAGATGGATATTAAAGTCGGCGGGATTACAAGTGATATAATGCAGGAGGCCCTTGAACAGGCAAAGGAAGGGCGACTTTTTATACTGGATCAGATGATAAAGGCAATAGCCAAACCGAGGAGTCAGATATCCGAATATGCCCCAGTTATAACTACTATCAAAATTAAGCCTGAAAAGGTCAGGGTCCTTATCGGCCCGGGAGGCAAGACTATCAGAGAGATTTCAAACGGGACCGGTGCGAGGATCGACGTGGATGACGAAGGAACCGTTACTATCTCTTCTCCAGAAAGAGAATCTACCGATGCTGCGGTCAAGAAGATTGGAGAAATAATCCAGGAGGCTGAAGTAGACAAACTTTATATGGGGAAGGTCGTCAAGATCATGGATTTCGGGGCCTTCGTGGAGATCTTTCCCGGAACAGATGGCCTTGTCCACATATCACAGTTGGACAAAGAAAGAGTGAACAAGGTTACAGACGTGCTCAACGAGGGGGATGAAGTCCTTGTGAAGGTCTTGGAGGTAGACGAGCGGGGAAAGATTCGTCTCTCGCGCAAGGCCGCACTTGGGGAAAGCATCGACAATGTATCGTAAGACGGTTCTGGATAACGGTGTAAGGATCATATCGGAGCGATTGGAACATCTGCGATCCGTTTCCCTGGGGATCTGGGTGAACAGGGGCTCCCGCGACGAGGAGGGCCCGGAAAATGGGATTTCCCATTTTATCGAACATATGAGTTTCAAGGGAACCCGGAATCGCACGAGCCTCCAGATTGCCAAGGAACTGGATGCCATTGGGGGCCTCTCCAATGCATTTACAGGGAAAGAAAACACCTGCTTTCATGGCAGGGTCCTTGGCAAACACTTCACTCTCTTATCGGATATCCTCTCTGATATTTTTTTGAATCCCACCTTTGATCTCGATGACATGGAGCGCGAAAGACAGGTAATCTTCCAGGAGATCAACATGATGGAGGATGCTCCTGACGATAATATACATGTCCTTTTTAATCACTTTTTCTGGCTGAGTCACCCCATTGGTATGTCTGTCTTAGGTACGGGTCAGACCGTCTCTACCATTGGGAAAGAAACTATCCTCAGATATGTCAGAAAATTCTATGCCCCTGGGGAAATTCTTGTGGTGGCCGCAGGGAATGTGGATCATGAGTCCATGGTTTCCTGCCTTGCACCCCTCTTTGAGCTCCCATCAGGTCAAGATGACCCAAACCCGGGAAGGACTGCTCCCCGCTCAAACGCGGGAGTTTCCGTTCACTTTAAGGACCTGGAACAGGTCCATATCTGCCTCGGAGGGGAAGCACCCTCCCAGGCCAGTAACAGGCGATTTACATGTTCTATCTTCAATACCATTCTTGGGGGTAACATGAGTTCTCGCCTGTTTCAGGAAATCAGAGAGAACAGGGGCCTGGCATACTCTGTTTACTCCTTTCTCTCTGCATATATTGATGCGGGCCTCCTTGGCGTTTATGTGGCAACGGACCACCGAAATGTCAATCCTGCACTTGAGACGATCCAGCGAGAGGTAAGGAAGATTTGCAGCGGGGATCTATCTGAATCAGATCTGGCCGCAGCCAAAGAACATCTGACAGGTGGCATCTATCTGGCCTCTGAGAGCGCTGATAACCGGATGATGCGCATCGCTAGAAATGAATTTGTATTTGAGAAATATGTGAGCCATGAAGAGCTGGTGTCAAATCTGGAGCAGGTAACCGTTGATGAAGTGGTTGAGATCGCCCAGGACATATTTAGGGATGGGAAGGTCTCCCTTGCCACCCTTGGCCCCATGAGGGAAGAGGACCTTGATAAGGGGTGCCTCCAGTTCAATTAGCCCTGAAAACCTACAACTACTCCAAAACATTTTTACAAAAGTATAGTAACTACTCAGGTTCAAAGTTCCAAGGTTCACGGTTCAAGGTTAGAGAGAGATGAAAGCGATTATCTGTGAGCCGTGAACCCTGAACCCTGAACCTGACTACAGGGTGGATCGTTGAAAAGAGTACCAGTCAAGTTCAAAAGGCTCAAAGAGGACAAAGATCTCCTCTTGCCCACCTACGAGTCTGAGGGCTCTTCAGGTATGGATATAAGGGCCCATGTCAAGGAACCTGTCCTATTAAGACCTGGTGAAATAAGGCTTATTCCAACGGGGCTGGCTGTTTCAGTCCCGCTTGGATATGAGGTCCAGATTCGTCCGCGAAGTGGGCTGGCCCTTCGTCATGGTATTGGGTTGGTAAATTCGCCAGGGACCATCGACTCCGATTACAGAGGTGAGATAGGGGTTATCGTGATCAACTGGGGGTCTGAACCCTTTATGATCAGGAAAGGGGACCGTGTGGCCCAGCTAGTCATATCCAAGATCTACCGGGCCGATACCCTGGAGGTGGATGAACTCGATGAGACCCCCAGGGGAGACGGGGGCTTTGGCCATACGGGAATTGGTTGAGGGGTCTGATGAGATTCTCCGTCTTGGCATCGGGTAGCAGCGGAAATGTGTGTTACATTGAAACCGACAAGGTAAGAGTGCTGATAGATGCAGGGTTGAGCTGCCGAGAGACAGAGCGGCGTCTTGATCTGGTGGGGGTGCGTGCCAAGAGCCTTGACGCCCTCATTATCACCCACGAGCATTCTGATCACATAAAGGGGGCCGGGCCTTTGGCCCGGCGATTTGATCTACCCCTTTTTATCAACCGCAAGACTCTGGAAAGATGCCAAAGAACTATCGGCAACCTGCCCAAGCCGGTAATCGTTCAAACCGGGCAGAGCCTGACTATCAATGATCTCACCGTGGAGACCTTCACCAAGTGCCACGATGCTGCCGACCCTCTTGGGCTCGTACTTTCTTTCGATGGGATAAGAATTGGTCTGGCCACGGATCTGGGACGCAGCACAAGGCTGGTGGAGGACCGTCTAAGGGAGTGCCACGTCCTTATTGTGGAATTTAACCATGATCAGGAGATGTTAGAGGAGGGGCCTTATCCTCTGGATCTGAAGAGAAGGATCAAGGGACCTGACGGGCACCTGTCAAATAAACAGGCAGGGGACCTGGTGTGTAAAATATGTCATGACAACCTGAATTACCTGGTTCTTGCCCATCTCAGCAAGACCAATAACAACCCTACGAAGGCCCATAAAGAGGCAAAAGATGCCCTTGGTGAATCCGGGATTACCCGGGCCAACATCTTGATAGGTGCGCAGGATACTCCCTCACCCTTGATACAACTATAGGGCCCTGTGGAGAACGATCAAAAGTAACTTCTCAATAAATTCGGGAGAAATAATGGGATTTCTGGAGTGGGGTTCGGGTGTTTCTTGAAGGCGCTCTCTCAAAATGAATTTACCTCTCACTTCCGCAGTGGTTGATATTTGGGGTTTTCTCCTAATCAATCCTATTGGCTTCTCCATGGTTTCGGCAAAACCCCAAATATCAGCCACGCTACGACTACTGGTTTAGAGAGCGCCGGAAAGAAACGGCTGAACCCCACGGTGCGCGAGATTATTGAGAACATACGATCAAAATACCAGAAAAAGGCGGAGAAAAAGGGAATATATCTGCAGCTGCTGCGGCAGGGAACAGCCCTTTTGCTGGAGCTGCACATGCAATTTTCAGATCTGCAATGGTTGCATGGAGGAAAATCTGTGGGGCTTCACCTGTAGCGGTGTTAACTGGCAATGCCCTGACTGCGGTGCCTTGAGGCCATTCTGAGCCTGAAGAGATCCCCTCTTATCTTATGAACCAATACCATATCAAAAAAGCCTCTAAAGTAAAATACTCCCCCCTGTTTTTTGCCTTCCTCTTTCTCTTTTTATCAATCCCGGCCGCTGCCGGAGAGACGGTGACCATCGTCTATCAAAATGACCTTCACGGATGGATCTTTCCCTCCTCCACGCGAATGGGCATGGCCGGGATGGCCCGGGTCCTTAAGCCGCTGTTCCAAAGAGAACCCAGCTCCTTTTATGCCGTCTCTGGTGACCTCTTCAGCGGACCCTATCTCCCAGAGAAGATGAAGGGCATGGCAGAGTTATCCATTTGGAATCATTTCTTCAAGCAGTTAGATGATCAAGGGTTTGGAAGAAGGATCCTCATCTCGGCCGGGAACCACGAATTCGACTCTGGGGTCCCGGACCCCGGATCTTTTTCCTCAGGGCTGCTCTGTGCCAACCTTGTGACCAGGGATAACCAACCCTATTATATAGCCTCCAGGACCATACAGACCAAGGAGGGATTGAAGGTGGGCTTTATGGGTCTGCTTATGGAAGAGAGGCGACGTCTCCTCAGAACCATTTCAGAGAAGAACCTAAAGGTGATCCCCAGACTAACTGCAATAAGACGCTTCCTACCGCAGATGGGGAAACTGGACCTTACGATCCTTATGATTCACGACGACCTGGCCAGCATTGCCCGGCTTGCAGACAGATTGCCTTCCAACCTGGGCGTTGATATGATCCTATCCGGGCATAACCACGTGATTCTTGAACAACCCCTGATTGTAAACGGTATCTATATCTTTCAGGCAGGGGCCATGAATGGTTTCTATGGCCAGGTGGATCTCCTTGTGGGTGGGGGCAAGATATTATCTCTTGAAAACCGGATCAAAGCCATGAAGCCCACCCCTTTGGAACATGTAACAATGCTGGTAAAGGAAAAAGTGGATCAGATGAACGGAAGGACCGTGGCTATTCTAAAGCAGTCCCTGCTGGGTGTCTACTTACGCAATCAGGAAAACAGCCTCGGCGATTTTGTCACCGATGCCTTCAGATGGGCCACCAAGACAGATGTGGCCATGACCAACAACGGTTCCTTGAGGATGGACTGTCAGGTCTATCCCGGTGAATCCTTTGAGCTCAAAGAAGGCCACTTGAGGAGTATTAGCCCCTTCCAGAACCACCTGGTAGTGGGAAGACTGACCGGGGCACAGATCATCAAGATCCTTGAAGGTGATGCCGTATATTTTTATAACCAGGGCTCCGGTCTAACATATAAAATGGATCGTCGGCGACCAGAGGGCAAACGGGTGATTGAGGCCAAGATCGGGGGTGTACCCGTCTCTCTGGATCGCACATATACCCTCACCCATAATTCCTATTGCACCCTTTCCGAAAACATGGAAAGATATCTCCACTTGAAACCCGGTTCAGTTCGATGGAAAGAGACAGATCTATTGGACTATAGGGTGTTGATAGACTACGCCCGCCACCTGCGAGTCATAGATTATCCGAGCCAGGGGCAAAATAGAATCGTGATAGTGAGATAGACCGGAAGTTTCATCCGCCTTTTTTGACTCTCTCTTCTTTCATCTTTAGATGGGTGCCTGAATCGGAATTCTGCGAGGCAAGTTCCAAACAAAAGCGTCCGATGCCAAGATTTAAAAACATTTGCGAGATACGGGTTGAAAGGAGGAAGTAGTATGGAGCAGGATATCCTAGATACCTATTTCTACGCCCTCGTCAGGGTAATTGACGATGTCTATCAGGATGAAGACCTCCAAGATGTCCTCTATTTCATCGTTTCCCTCGCCAC
>JAUUVE010000193.1 GCA_030589715.1 Desulfobacteraceae bacterium
AGAGGGCCAATGGGATGTGGGTAATCTCTATTACGGCGGCTGAGAGGCCATGGTGGTCTTTGATGACGTCTTCGTTCAGGAGGAGTGGATATTTATGAATGGGGAATATTCCATGGCCGGTCTCCTGGTGGAGCTCTTTGCCGCTCACCACAGGGCAAGCTACGGAGGGTGTAAGGTGGGGGTGGGTGACGTCCTGATCGGGGCCACAAGCGCCATAGCCGAGGCCCAGGGAACAGAAAAGGCCTCCCACGTAAAAGACAAGTTGGCGGAGATGATCCATCTTAACGAGACCTTACATGCCGGCGCACTGGCAAGTGCCCTCAAGGGTTTTTGCACTCCCAGTGGCGCTTATGCGGTAGACCCCCTTTTGGCCAACGTATGCAAACTCAATGTTACCCGCTTTCCCTTTGAAATATCCCGATTGGCACAGGACATAGCGGGCGGCATTCTAGTTACCATGCCATCTCTTCAGGGCAAAGATGATCCCCACATAGGCGGGTATGTAAAAAAATATCTCGTTGGCAAAGAGGGCACAGACAGCGAAAAACGGATGCGGATATTGAGGCTCATCGAGAATATGACGTTAGGAACGGGAGCGGTATCATATCTCACAGAATCGATCCACGGCGCAGGTTCTCCTCAGGCCCAAAAGATCATGATCACACGGTTGGCTGACCTGGAAACTGCCAAATCCTACGCCTTCAAGCTATGTGGAATTGAATGAATCCGGCCGGGTCCGTTCTTCGAGATTTTTTTGAAAATTCTTTGTTGTCCACAATTTTAGTCACTTTAGTCACTTGCGGCTAACTTGGTTTTGGAGGGGAAAATGGGTTTCTGGGACTTGGCGAGGTTACCATTAGAGGAATTCAGGCCGGGTATTATGAGCCGGGCGGAAATCGGAGACAACCTTATGATGGTATGCATGAGGATAGATCCCGGCAAGGAAGATAGGGGACACCATCATCCCTTTGACCAATGCGGCATCATCTTAGAAGGACAAATAGAGATCTTTGTGGAAAACGAAAAAAAGGTACTCAAACCAAATGATGCCTACTTCATTTCCGCTGGCAGGCATCATGGCTGGAAGACCTTTGACAGGCCAGCAAAAATCCTTGATATAACGCCCAAGCAGACCTAAGCCTCCACTTGAGCCCCATCCTTTCAAAAAGTCACCACGGCTAAATGCCCACCGAGATCCCTTCCCAGAAGGGAACCCGGTGGTCAAAGGTCCCTACATGGACAACCACACCTTTGGCAAGGCATTGTGTACCCTTAGCTGTTATAAGTCGGGCCGTAATCCATGGGTGGCAGTGGAAGATCACCTATCCAGAGGGTCTTTTCATCAATGGCCTTTATCTCAACACTATCCCAATATGTATACATATACCCGAAGAACTTGCCCTTGGGCCCCAATATCCTCAAGAGGTCCGGAGGGAAATTGATATTGGCATTTAGCCATCCCACCAATGTCTCCAAGACCGATTTCTCTGTGACCGGTATCCACTTATCAGAAGTGATCCGCCGGCCTTCAATCTTTGTATCAAACATCACTGCCGAGGGATTGTCCACAGCGAGACCGGCGTAATAAATGTCATAATTATACCAGTTCTCTATCAAGTCCTTTATGGTCACCTTCCCCATTGCCGCACTAAGTCTTCCATAGTTCCCGAGCCCTAAACAACCTGTCATCAGACAGAGAAGGGCAGCAACCAGAAAAACCAGCTTGATGGAATCTATTTTGTGCTTCATTTTCTCACCTCAACTCTTTCGTGGGGGGCACGACCTATTCCAAGTTCGGCCGAAACCCTAAAAAGATAAGATTAGCCCCATATTCCAAGAACCACCCTTAAACGTCAAGCTATTTGAGTGTTCTTGAAAATTGTAACCCAAAAAAACTCATAAATCAAACATGGCGATTTCAGGAAGTCACGAGGCACGAATATCCTTTTCCGGAATACGGGATATTTTCCATTTCAAAACCTCCCTGGCTACCCGGCAGGTGCCTCGTCGGGGATATGCGACTCCCCCTGTTCATCCGGTACATCCCTGACCCCTTCCGTCTTGGGCCGTCGTTTCCTCAGTTTCTCCATAACCACGTAGAGTACCGGTACCAGCACAAGACTCAGGAACGTGGCAGCAATCATACCGCCAAACACTGCGGTCCCCAGGGCATGGCGACTGGCAGCCCCCGCGCCGCTTGCCACCACCAGCGGCACCACGCCCAGGATAAAGGCAAAAGCGGTCATGAGAATGGGCCTCAGGCGGAGCCGGGCAGCCTGTAGGGCGGCTTCCACAATGGATGCCCCCTCCTCCCGTTTGGTCTTGGCGAACTCCACGATGAGAATAGCGTTCTTGCTGGCCAGACCGATAAGCATCACCAGACCGATCTGACAGTAGACATCATTGCTGAGGCCACGCCATGATTCGGCCACTAACGCACCGAGAATGGCCAAGGGCACGGCAAACATGATTACCATGGGCAGGATCCAGCTCTCGTACTGGGCGGCCAAAAAGAGGAAGACGAATACCAGGGCCAAGGCGAAGATGACGGGTGCCTGGCCGCCGGCCTTTATCTCTTGAAAGGCCACGCCGGTCCACTCATAGGCATAGCCGCCGGGCAGGATCTTGTCTGCAAGTCGATCCATTGCCCCCAGGGCCTCCCCTGTGCTGTATCCTGGGGCGTTTCCCCCTTGAATTGAGACCGCACGGTACACATTATAGTGCCTGATGGTCTGGACACCACGCACCTCGTTCACCTTTACGAGGGCGCTGAGCGGTACCAACTCGCCCTTGTCGCTCCGGACGTATAGCCGCGAGATGTCAAGACGATCGGACCGGAAATCTTTTTCAGCCTGCGCAAAGACCCTGTAAATCCGCCCGAATTTGTTGAAGTCGTTCACATAGAGGGCCCCCAGATAGGTCTGGAGGGTATCAAAGATGTCAGAGATGGTGATTCCCAGCGTCTTGGCCTTGGTGCGATCAAGGTCTATGTAATACTGGGGAAAGTTGACAGCGAAGCTCGTGGAAAGGGGCAGGAGTTCAGGATAATTCCTGCCGTCTCCGATCATCTTTTGGGCCACGTTGCTCAGGTCATCCAGACTCCCGCCCTGCAGGTCCTGCAATTCGAACTCGAAGCCGCCTGTGGTGCTGAGCCCCTGGATGGGGGGCGGGTTAAAAGAGAACACGATGGCCCCGGCTATCCCTGCGGTCTCGCGGCGAATCTTGGCCATGATGCCATCCAGGCTCAATTCGGGGGTTTTCCGTTCGGACCACGGTTTCAGGATGGCGATTGCGGTGGCCGTGTTGGAAACACTGACTGAATTGACAATATCATACCCCCCGATGGTCAGTACATCCGCCATGCCCGGGGTTGATAGCAGGATATCTTCCACCTTATCGGCCACCAGCTCGGTACGCTCAAGGGATGACCCCTCAGGACCCATGATGAGCACGAAGAAGTAGCCCTGATCCTCGGCCGGGACGAAACCGGTGGGGACAATCAGGAACATGTAGTAGGTAGCACCCAACAAGGCCAGGAATGCCGCAATCACGATAATCCACAGTTTGATAGACCTCTTCACCAATCCCACATATATCCTCGTGCCCCAGTCAAAGCCCTGGTTGAATTTACTGAAGAACCATCCATGACCCTTCGCAGGGCGAAGAAGGACTGCACAAAGGGCCGGGCTCAGGGTCAGGGCGTTTATGGAGGAGATCCCCACGGAGATGGCAATGGTAAGGGCGAACTGCTTGTAAAGCTGGCCGGTTGTCCCCGGCATAAAGGCAACCGGGATGAACACCGCCATCAGCACCAGGGTTGTTGCCATAATCGGGCCGACCACCTCCTTCATCCCCTCAATGGTAGCCTCAACAGACCCCTTTCCCTCCTCTTCAATAATCCTCGAGACGTTTTCCACCACCACGATGGCATCGTCCACCACAATACCAATGGCCAAGACCAGACCGAAAAGGGTCAAGGTGTTGATGGAAAATCCCAGTGCCGTCATCACGGCAAAGGTCCCCACGAGGGAAACGGGGATGGTGAGGGCCGGGATAAGGGTGGCGCGCCAGTCCTGCAAAAAGATATAGACCACCATAAACACCAGGAATATAGCCTCCAGCAGCGTGATTATGACCTCCCGGATCGATTCCTCCACGAACATGGTGGTATCGAAGACGATCTTGTAATCGACCCCCTTGGGAAAGCGCTCGGCAAGTTCCTTCATTTTTGCCCTCACCTGGTCAACGGCATCGAGGGCGTTTGCTCCCGGCAGCTGGTAGATGCCGATGGCAGTGGTGGGCTTTTTATCCAGGGCGGCGTAGCTATTGTAATTCTCGGCGCCCAATTCAACCCGGGCCACGTCCTTCAGACGGACAACGGATCCGTCCGGGCGGGTTCGTACGATGATGTCCGCGAACTGGGACACCTTTGAGAGTCGCCCAAGCGTGGTGATAGAGTAAGTAAAGTTCTGGCCGGGCGGGCTGGGTGGCTGTCCTATTTGCCCGGCTGCCACCTGGAGGTTCTGCTCGCGCACGGCTGCCACCACGTCGCTGGCGGTGAGATCCAGGCCGGTCAGCTTGTAAGGGTCAAGCCATATGCGCATGGAGTATTTCCGCTCCCCAAAGATGTTTACATCCCCGACGCCCGGGATCCGTTTGAGAGAATCCACGACGTTGATATTTGCGTAGTTGCTCAGGTACAGGTTGTCGATTCCCTTGTCTGTGGATATCAGGTTCACGACTACGAGAAGGTTGGTGGACTGCTTCTTGGTAGTGACCCCGTAACGTCGTACATCCTCTGGTACCTGCGGCAGGGCAATAGCCACGCGGTTCTGTACATCCACGGCTGCGATCTTGAGGTCGTAGCCCACCTCGAAGGTCACGGTGATGTTCATGGTCCCGTCACTGGAGCTGGTGGATGACATGTAGGTCATGCCCTCCACTCCGTTGATTTGCTCTTCGATGGGCTGGGTAACGGTGCGCTCCACCACCTCGGCGCTGGCACCTGTGTAGGTGGTCGTGACCTGAACCGTGGGTGGTGAAATATCCGGAAACTGGGCCACCGGAAGCACAGGAATACAGACCACTCCCGCAATCACAATGACAATAGCGATAACACCCGCAAAGATAGGACGTTTTATGAAGAAGTTGACAAACATAGATTAGAGGCTGCCGGAATTGGCATTATTCTCCTCTTTTCGGTAAGGTCTGTTGGGAGTTGGTAATCCGTTTGGGAATCGTTTTTAATACTTTCTCTGATGCTTTTTGAGCAGGCC
>JAUUVE010000432.1 GCA_030589715.1 Desulfobacteraceae bacterium
AGGCGGCAGATAAGGCAAAGGGGCCGATCAGGGAGTGCATTGCATGTAACTGGTGCGTTCAGGCCATCGGCAACCAGAAACCAATCGCATGTTCCGTTAATCCCCTAACGGGAAATGAAGACAGGCCCCCCATGAAAAAGGCATTAAGCCCCAAAAAGATAGCAATAGTGGGGGCAGGCCCGGCTGGCCTCGAGGCGGCTTGCACGGCCGCTTCTTTGGGGCACAAGGTCTTGTTGTATGAAAAGCAGGGGCGAATCGGAGGGCAATTGTGGGAGGCCGCAGTCCCGCCCAAAAAAGGTCTCCTCAAGAGACTAATCAAATACTATGAATCCCGACTTGCGGAGACCGGGGTTGAAGTTCATCTTGGCGAGGAATTTACAGAACAAACCCTAAAAGGGAAGGCAATGGATGTGGTGGTTCTGGCAACGGGATCACGCGGCATCCGTCCTTCCATCCCCGGCGCTGATCGGCCCCATGTGGTCATGGCCCGGGACGTACTCTTGGATTCGCCTACATTGGGTGAAAGAATCTTGGTGGTCGGGGGTGGATTGGTGGGTTGTGAGACCGCAGAATTCTTGGCTGATGAGGGTAAGAGGGTAAGGATTATCGAGATGCTGGATGTGGTTGCCATGGATGTGGAACCAAGGACCAGGATCTTGCTTTTGGAAAGACTTGATCGGCTTGGCGTGGAAATAACCACCGGTTGTAAGCTCAGTTCAATAAACCGTGACGACATAGTAGCCGAAGCAGAGGGGCGTGAAATGAGGATTCCCGTCGATACGGTGGTTTTGGCCGTAGGTAGGAGGGCAAACAACGAACTGGATACGGAACTTAAAGAAGGTAATTGGAAAGTACATACCATTGGGGACTGTCGAGGGGGTGCAAATATCAAAGAGGCCGTTCATCAGGCATTCCGGCTTATCTGCGAGGAGTTGGAGACCGCTCTCCATAGACCATCGTTATTCCATAGGAGAGAGTGTATGCAACAAATAAAGTTAACTCGAAGTTATTACTATACCCCAGGGGAAATCCCGCCCGGTGTTACCCTGGGAGAGTATCTGGAAAGGACGATAGAACGCTTCCCCGACAGGAGGGCCTTTGTGTTCCGGGATAAGACAGTTACCTGGAAAGAGCTTGGCCGGGTAGTTGATCGGTTGATTTTGGCGCTGATAGACTTGGGAATCGGTCACGGGGACAAGGTGGCGGTCCTCTTTCCAAACCGGCTCGATTTTATTTACTCTACCTTGGCCCTGGCCAAGCTGGGAGCAGTCCATATTCCCATTTCTGAGAGGCTACGTGAGCGAGAAATTCGCTATATACTGGAACGAACAGAGGCCGTGGCCATCATTATGGTTGACGAATTCTGGGGTTTTTCTTTTTCCGACCTGATGTCGGAGATAAAAGACGAGCTCCCTAAGTTAAGACATATCATTGTTTCGGAAAAGAAAGGCCATCCCCACGAGATAATTCTTGATGAGTTGATTAATAGAGACTGGGAAAACACCTATCCTGATGATTATTATCATAGGGTCTATAAGAGGGAGCACCCTGTGGAACCGGATGACCTTCTTGAGATCGTCTTTACCTCCGGCACAACCGGCGATCCAAAAGGTGTCATGCACACCCACAACACCCGATGTCGATCCGCCCTGGGGACCATCAGCGGAACCAGGCTAACACATGAGGACGTATGGCTCATCATGGTTCCTCTTTCTCACACAACCGCCCTGGTCAATGCCTTTTACACCTCTGTAATCAGTGGGTCATGCGGCGTGCTTTTGGAGACCTGGAACGTGGAAGAGGCATTCAGAGAGATCGAACAAAACCGCGTCACCATACCCATTGGAGTTCCCACCATGCCTATCATGATGCTTCAGCATCCTGACATGAATAAATATGACCTTTCCTCCCTCGGGACCATGGCCCTGGCCGGCGCCCCTCTCCCAGTAAAGGTGGCCCATCAGATCATTGAAAGGATGGGTTGCTATATGACCTCGGCCTACGGCATGACAGAGACCGCCATCAGCAACATAACGTCCCTGGATGACGAGGTTGAAATCGTTTGCCGGACCGTGGGAAGGCCTCAACCGGGAATGGAGCACAAGGTGGTGGATAAAAACCGAAGGATCATCCCCATAGGCCAGGAGGGCGAGGCATGCGCAAGGGGGCAAAACGTCTGTGTCGGGTATTTCAAAGATCCAAAGCGAACGGGCGAGGTAATCGATGATCGAGGCTGGATCTACAGCGGTGATTTGGCAAGGATGGATGAAGACGGGAATCTGATCATCGTAGGAAGGATCAAGGATGTGATCGTCAGAGGGGGAGAGAATATTTCGCCCACCGAAATGGAGGATATCTTGTATGCCTATGACAGGATAGAGCAGGTAGCTGTGATTGGGATCCCTGACGATCGTCTCGGGGAAGGGACCTGCGCCTGTATTATTCCCAAAAAAGGGGAGTCCTTTACGTATGAGGAAATGAAGCGCTTTCTTAAGGATAAGGTGGCGAGGTTCA
>JAUUVE010000006.1 GCA_030589715.1 Desulfobacteraceae bacterium
ACCTGTAAAAAGCACTTTTTGCAGGTGCATCATTATTTTGCTAGGGCCTTACTGATATAATCTATTGCATCTTTGACGGTCCCGATCTTCTCGGCATCTTCATCAGGGATAGAGACGTCAAATTCCTCTTCCATCGCCATGATTAGTTCAACCTGATCCAGTGAATCAGCACCCAAATCATCGACAAATGAGGCCTCAGGGACCACGTCTTCTTCATCCACATCCAACTGTTCGCAGATTATCTTTACAACCTTTTCCTCTACATTCGCCATTTACCATTACCTCCTAATTGAGTTTCTTGTTTATCAAGCTGAACGAGTTTGTCAAAGCAAGATTCCAATCCGGTCTACATATACATACCCCCATTTACGTGAATGATTTGGCCGGTGATATAGCTTGCCCCTTCGGAGCAGAGCCAATAGACCGCTTCGGCAATGTCTTTCGGTTTGCCGATCCTGCCAAGTGGTATCTGTTGCAAAAAAGCCTCCTTAACCTTTTCAGAAAGGACTGCGGTCATCTCTGTATCAACAAACCCAGGTGCAACCGTATTGACAGTGATCCCTCTCCCAGCCACCTCCTTGGCAATACTCTTGCTGAAACCCATGATTCCCGCCTTGGATGCAGCATAGTTGGACTGACCGAGATTTCCTATCAGTCCAACCACTGAAGATATATTTACGATATGTCCCCCTCTCTGCTTTACCATTGACCTTATCACGGCTTGGGTACAGTTAAAAACACTCTTGAGGTTGACCCTCAGGACACTGTCCCAGGCGTCCTCCCCCATTCTCATCAAAAGGGTGTCTCTGGTTATGCCCGCATTATTCACCAGGACATCGATTCTTTCAAACCTGGAGATTATTTCCTTGAACAACACCCCCACAGCCTCAAAGGAAGATACGTCGATCCTGTGGCTCTCCACCTCCACACCCATTTCAGCCAAGGCATTCAGTGTCTCTTTAGCGGCAGATTCATCCGGATCATAATGGACAATAATGATTCTTGCCTCCTCCTCTCCGAATTTCAAGGCCACAGCCCGTCCTATGCCCTTTGATCCTCCAGTAATAACCACCACCCTAGGATTCCTGTTGCTCATGATCTCTTCCTATCCACTTTTAGCATAGGCTACTGGCCTTTTAAGGCCTTTAATTCTGCCACCATCTTTTCCAAGACTTGATTACTCACATACCGTACCATATAAAAGGGGGCTCACTCATCTCGACCACCTCGTGGCAATGGTGCACCGCTATATGATCTCTGGAGTAGCTAGGACCCAAAATCCCTGTTATGGCCCCTCCATCCCTTGCAATAGCCAGAACTCACTAATTCGGGCAGAAATTCCATTTCTCAAACGCAAATACAGTTCCCGGCTTTAGGGGGGAGTGTTGGCTTCAGGAGCATTATCCCCGCCCAGGACGTCCATGGCGACCTTCATATCAGGTCTCTTCCGTCTTAATTATTGTTCGGCCCTTGTAGGTCCCGCACTCGGGGCACACGTGATGGGGTAGTACAGGCTCGTGACAGTGGGGGCAAGTGACGACATTGGGCGTTTTTAGGCTATGATGGGAACGTCTGGTATCCCGTTTTGACTTTGATTTTTTCTTTTTTGGTACAGCCATTCTATAAATTTAGTCTCCTTTGAGTCTCAGGGCCCTTAGTTTCGAAAACCCGGGATGCCCTTTTTCTGGCTGGCACTCACATTTTGCCTTGTTTAAGTCGGCTCCACACACCGGGCAAAGCCCAGGACAATCCTCCCGGCAAAGGCATTTCATAGGGAGGGACAAATAGATCTGCTCCCTTATGATCTCATCCAGGTCGATTTGCTCCTCTGTTACAAAATCAACAGAGAGGTCTTCTTCCGATAGTTCGACTTCACTTGGCCCACTATCAGATGGGCCCGGGGCCAAGCACACTCTAAAATCACATCCTAAATCATGGGAGTAAACCTCAAGGCACCTGCCACATTTAAAGCGAAACCGTCCGCTCAAACGACCCTCAAGCAAATACTCGGCGCCTTGCCCTAGAGATACTCAAAGAGGCCTCCAGGGGACCATCAAGCCCCACAATCTGATCATCCTCCCCATTACCTTGCCACCAATCCGCTTTAAGGGTAAGGTTGAAGTAGCGGGGCCCATGTAAAACGGATCTCAGATCAACAATCATCGGTAGCTGACCTTTACCCCGATGTTGCATTGAAAGGCCCCCGAATTCACGGAAAATGCTATCACAGAAGTCTGGGAGTTGACAAATGATGCAAATTCAGGACTGCATGATATGTCAATTCCTCGAGCGTCATCAATTTGTCATCTCATGCTGTAGTAGCAGACCGTTTTCTGACAATTGCCAGGACTTTTTGCAACATCGGGGTTTAAAAAAGAGCAATAGAGCCAGCGCTCAACCTGTCAATAATTAAGCCCGTGAGTATATAAGACGCTTCTGTTTTGTCAAGGAAATTAAAATTTTCTGAGGTTCGAAGGCTGGGTGTAAGGGAAGGTTGGCCTTAGTAAGGAATCCATGACCCCGGGAATGAGGGAAAAAAGCCATAAATCTTGTTATTGGATAACCTTTATGCAAGGCAAATGCCTGTACTTCTCGTCACAGTCAAGACCATAGCCCACCACGAATTTATCAGGGATCTCAAATCCCACATAATCCGCTTTTATATCTACTTCCCTTCTTGAGGGCTTGTCAAGAAGGCACACAACTCTGACACTATCGGCCTTTCTCTTTATTAGCTCTTCCTTGAGCTTCTTTATTGTCCTGCCGGTGTCGATAATATCCTCTATGAGCAGGACCTCTTTTCCTCCCACATCCACATCCATAGAGAATTTCACCTCACCAGTTGACTCGGTGCCAACGTAGCTCTTGGCTATTGTGTAGTCCACGGTCACATCCACATTATTGTTACTGAGGGCCCGTACCAGGTCTGCACTAAAGATGAAGGCGCCTTTGAGGACAAAGATGGCATGGAGGTGTCCCGAGCTATAATCCTTTGCTATCCCTTCGGCCAGCTCGGATACCTTGTCTCTGATCTCTTTTTCCGTTATCAGTACCTTCATGATCGAAGCTTGGTTAGGTAATTATGCAGCCTTTTCCACCCTGACAGCGCAGACCTTTAACTCGGGGATCTTGGCAATGGGATCCAGGGCCGGGTTTGTAAGGGCATTTGCGTTGCTCTCAACAAAATGGAAGGGCATAAAGACAAGGCCCCGTTCGACCCTATCGGTAAAAACAGTCTTGACCCTAATCTGCCCGCGTCGTGATATAACCTTCACCTCATCACCCTCTCGAATCCCCAGTTGGCTGGCATCCCCCGGGTTTATTTCCAGAAAGCCCTCAGAGACCTCTGCATTTAGAGTCGGGGAATTTCGAGTCATGGTCCCGGTGTGGTAATGAACATGGATGCGACCTGTAGTGAGCCAGAAGGGAAACTCGGGATCCACGGTCTCGGCTGGGGGCATAAATTCTATGGCGTGGAACATGCCCTTGCCGCGGGCAAAGGCGTCTTTGTGAAGGAACTTGGTCCCAGGATGATCCCTGTCCGGACAAGGCCACTGCAACCCACTCCCCTCCAAACGATCATATGTGATGCCGCCATAGGAGGGCGTCACCTCGGCAATTTCGTTCATGATGGCCTCGGGCGAGTCGTAGGCCATGGCATAGCCCAAGCGATTCGAAATCTCCTGAATGATTTGCCAGTCCGGACGCGAGTCCCCTACCGGTTCAATGGCCTTCCTCACCCTCATTACCCGTCTCTCCGTGTTTGTAAAGGTCCCATCCTTTTCGGCGAAGGAGCTTCCGGGCAGCACAACGTGGGCCAGTTCCGCGGTTGGGGTGAAAAAGATGTCCTGAACCACGAGAAGTTCTGCGGCCTTGAGGGCCTCTTCCACATGGGCAGTGTCAGGATCGCTCAACATGGGGTTCTCTCCCATCACATAAAGGGCCTTTAGCGACCCATCCGAAAGCCCGGAGAGCATATCTGAGACCGTACGCCCCACCTGGTCTGAGAGGGAGGCACTCCACCTTGATTCGAACTTCTTCTGATTGTCCGGCATGGTGACGGCCTGATACCCGGGATACACATTGGGTAAGCCGCCCATATCGCAGGCACCCTGTACATTGTTCTGGCCCCGAAGAGGGTTGACCCCGGTAGATTCCTTGCCGACGTTGCCGGTAAGCATGGCCAGATTGGCCAGGGACTTAACATTATCCACCCCTGTGACGTGCTGGGTTATCCCCATGCAGTAGACTATGGAGGCGGCATCGGCGGTTCCGAAGTCTTCAGCAATCTTGACTATATCCTCCGCCGAAACACCTGTGATCTCCGAGACCTTCTCCGGGGTGTAGGACTGGATGGTCTTCTTAAGCTCTTCGATGCCCTCAGTCCGTTCTTCAACAAAACCCTGATCCTGCCAGCCCCGTTCCAGGATCACATGTATAATACCATTTATCAGGGCAACATCTGTCCCCAGATTCTGACGCACATACGTGTCGGCCATCAGGGCAAGATGGATCTTGCGCGGATCCGCCACTATCAGCCTTGCCCCTTTTTGTTTGGCCCTGAAGATCCGGGTGGCCACCAGCGGATGGGACGATGTGGTGTTGGAGCCAATGACAAAGATGCAGTCGGAATTTTCAAGTTCCGCAACCGAATTGGTCATGGCCCCACTTCCAAAGGCGGCGGCAAGACCTACCACCGTAGAGGAGTGTCAGAGACGGGCACAATGATCAACATTGTTGGTGCCCAAGGCTGCCCGTGCGAATTTTTGAAGCAGGTAATTTTCCTCATTGGTGGCCTTGGCAGAGGTGAGGAAGCCAATGCTGTCGCCACCATAACCCTCTTTGATGTCTCTCAATTTAGAGGCCGTGAACTCCAGTGCCTCATCCCAGGAAACCTCCTCAAAGGTGCCCTCTTTGCGCAGGAGCGGCCGGGTAAGCCGATTGGGGCTCTGTACGAACTCATGGACATTCCAGCCCTTAATGCATAGCTTGCCCTCATTTACGGGGCTGGTCTTACAGGGGATAGTATCGATGATTTGACCGTCCAGTACCTCCAGGTAGAGATTACAGCCACAGCCGCAGTAAGTGCACGTGGTCAGTGCAGTTCGATAGTCCATGGATACGGTTCTCCTCTTTCTGTTACTCCACTCCCGGCTGGCTCAGAATATTGAGCGGTGATTTCTGGTCAGCAACATATCCGGGCCGATAATGAAATTCCTCATCAATGATATCGGCCACCTTCTTGTATAGCGTCCTGAGCGGGATATCCGCAGGGCAGGCCTCATTACACAGCCCACAGTCAATACATCGACCTGCCATATGGACGGCCCGGGTCAGGTGGAAGAGGGGCATTTCAGGTGGAATGTCACCCGTGCGGATCAGTTCATTGCTCTCCAGGCTACATTCCTTGCAAAAGCACATGGGACAGATGTCCCTGCACCCGTAACATTTTATGCATTTTTCAAACTCTCTCATCCAGTGATCAAAACGGGCAGCAAGGTCAATGCCATCCAATTGGGCCACAGAATCGTATGGACACCCCTCCACCTTCTCGCCACACACAAATTCATCCGGATAGGGCCGAAGGCACTCACAGGCCTCTGCCAGTTCCTGAGGACAGGCAATGCCCACTGGAACCACCTTGTCAGGGTGAAGTTGGTTCCAGGTAGAAAGGGTCTTTAGACCCCGTTCATCACACCCCCGCACCAGTACTCCGAAGGTATCCTCCGGATAAGAACGGGCCAGGTGGATAAGTTGTTTATTAAGCGGATATCGGCTGTCGCCTGGCCTCTCCCGGTCACCCAAGACCAGGGCTTCAAGATCACCTCCATCGCAGAAAAGATGGGGGCCCACATGGCCGTTCATATCTCTTAGACCCAGAAAACCCGTGATTTTTCCGGAGTCCAAAAGCTCTTTAACCCTCTTTTTCACTTCTTTGATCATTTGACACCCTAACCGCGATATTCAATATTCAATTCTACCCCGTTAAATCCCTACGGGCCATTTAACCGGGGCGTCAATTGTCTACTATGCGGCCATCTGCCCCGATTCTGCCTTCTTGAGCGGAGAGGGGCCTAAGGCCTTTATATCCTCAATAAACTCCCGCATCTCTGCAGCAAATTCCGGGCCTTCAGCGGACGAGACCCACTTGGAGCGCAGACGCTCCGCTTCAATACCACTAAAGGCGAGCAGTTGCTTGAGAAAACGGAGGCGTTTATCTGTAGCGTAATTACCATACAGGTAATGGCAGTCCCCCAGATGTCACCCTCCCACAAAGACGCCATCCACTCCCTGTTGGAAGGTCAGGAGGATATGATGAGGTGAAACACTTGCAGAACACATCACCCGTACGACCCTGATGTTTGCAGGGTATTGCAACCGACTGACCCCAGCCAGGTCAGCAGCGGCATAAGCTCACCACGTGCAAAGAAAGCACAATACCTTTGGTTCAAAATCGCTGTTGCTCATAAAATCTCCTTCAAGTATCGAGTATCGAGTTCCTCACACCGCCCTAATCTGGGCCAGGAGTTGCTGGGGCTTGAATCCTCTGAGCAAGGCACTCTCGGAAGGGCATGTGGCTGCACAACAACCGCAGCCCTTGCAAAGGATCATGTTTACCTGGCAGATCCCTTTCTCTGGTATGTAATCTATGGCACCATAGGGACACATATCCAGGCACCCCAGACATCCCACGCAGGTCTCCGGGTTGATTTCAGCAACAAGGGCGCTGGTTATCAGCTTGTCCTTAAAAAGGATAGTTGCAACTCTGGATGCGACCCCTAAACCTTGAGACTGGGCCTCCACCACGGTAGCGGGATAACGTGCCGAGCCACACACAAAAACCCCGTCCGTTGCAAAATCCAGCGGCCTCAACTTGGCATGGGCCTCTAAGAAAAACTGGTTCTGGTCCACCGGTATCCTCATGAGTCGTGAAAGGCTCACGGCATCTTGACGAGCTACCAACGGGGTAGATAGGACCACAAGGTCACATGGGAGTTCGCGCGTCTCCCCCATCAGGGGTTGATAAAAGCGCACCAGGCCATCCTCGACCTCTGGTGGTTGATCAGTGTCGTATACATCAAATCTGACCCCACTGCCCCGGGCATCACTTAGCATCCGCTCCTTTTCGGTCCCATACATCTGCATGTCCCTATAGAGGATCTCGATCTGGGCATCAGGGTTCTGCTCTTTGATAAAGAGGGCGTTCTTGACGGCGATCATACAGCAGATCCTCGAGCAGTATTCCCTTTCCGGAGAACGTGCCCCAACACACTGGATCATCACCACCCGCTTGGGAATCGCTCGCCCGCTAACCAGTTGCTCTTCCAGTTCCATCTGTGTAATGACGCCCTTACCATCGTAATGGTAAAGTCCATCAGGTCTAAAGGGGACAGCCCCCGTGGCAACAACGATGCAGCCCACCTCTTCCTGAACCTGTTCTCCCTCCGCAGGACGAATGGTAATTTCATAATTCCCGATATATCCCCTTACGGCCTCTACTTGTGAGCCCAGATAGACAGTAACATTGGATTTGGTTGTAGCCCTTTCAACGAGGTCGGATAGACGTCCGGCGGCCATTTCTCCTTCGGGTCCAATCCGGTGGAGTCGTCTTAGAAGCCCCCCAAACTCCGGCTCCCTTTCAACCATGACCACATCCAGGCCCATGTCTGCCATGGCCTCACCGGCCGATAGACCTGCCACCCCGCCCCCTATCACGAGCACACGGGGGGTCAGCGGGGACTCGATATCTTGCTGGGGCTCCAGGGATCTCGCCTTGGCTACCCCCATCCGCACGAGATCCTTCGCCTTCAGGGTGCCCTTATCTCGTTCTTCCATATGCACCCACTAACACTGATCTCTGATATTGACCATTTCAAAGAGATATGGATTCAACCCTGCATGGGCGCAGGAACTCTGGAAGAGCGGTTGATGCGTCCGGGGGGAGCAGGAGGCAACCACCACACGGTCTAATCTGTGCTCTTTGATGGCATCTTGAATCTCAGCGATACCTGCCTCAGAGCAGGTGTAGAGATTCTCCTTGGCATAGACAACGCCCGGGAGGGTCTCTGCATACCCTGTCACTGCCTTACAATCTATATGCCCGGCAATGTTAGAGCCGCAGTCGCAGATGAATACGCCGATCCGGATTTCTTCTCTTTTCCCTTCACTCTCAGCAATCTTCTCCTTCATGCCGGCAAACTCCCTCACGATGCCTTACGCATTTCAAACTCTGACAGGATCTGGGCAACCCGGGCCGCTGCGCCGCTGGCCTGTGCAACTGACTCCGGGATGTCCATAGGGCCGTAGGCACAGCCACAGGTGAAAATGCCGGGTCTGGTGGTGTCCAAGGGCTGCGACGGGTTGGTCTTTAAAAACCCAAACTCGTTGATTTTAATCCCTAAGACTTGGGTCAATTCCTTTATCCCCTTGCCAGGTGCACATGCGGTGGCCAGGACCACCATGTCAAATTCCTGGCTCTTGACTCTCCTCTCACAGGTATCTTCATACCAGATTACAGGATTGTGGTCAGGGGCTTCGGTTATCTCTGCCACCCGTCCGCGAACGTAAGTGATCGCAGACTTGTTTCCACCCCTTACCTTGTATTCTTCAAACCCCTTTCCCACCGCTCGAATGTCCATACCAAAGATCGTGGAGGTGGTCTCCGGTTCATGCTCATGGGCGATAATGGCCTCCTTTATGGAATGCATACAACAATAGCTCGAGCAAAAGGGATAGAAACGGAAATCCCTTGAGCCGACACACTGGATAAAGGCCAACCTCTTTGCCACGGCAAAGCCCTCGGCCCTCCGTCTCAGGGCCTCAAGGGGTTCAGCAATCGCCATATGGGCCCCATATTTGGAGGCCCACTTCTTGCGATCTTCGTCGTGCCCATATTCGCCATTCTGATATTTCTCATAAAATTCCGGGGAGGCCTCGTCATATTTTTCTTCAAACTTATCAAGGGCCCGCTGCGATCTCTTTGCCTTCTTTTCGAGCGCCTCAATATCCGCTTCAATGGCCAGATCGGATGGACGATCCAGGTGCCCGCCCGTTGGTCCGCTCGCGCTCAAGAGCCTTTCAAACTCAAGGGCCGTCACCACATTGGCGATTTCCTTATACTGGTACTCAGGAATTATGGAAGGATCAAATACCTCGTATCCTGTTGCAGCGATAATGGCCCCAACATGGAGTTCCACGACCCTGTCTTCCTGATCAAAGTTTATGGCATCGGCCTGGCATGTCTTTTTGCAGACACCGCACTTCTTGCCATTTAGCTGACGGCAATGGTCGGGATCTATGGTATGGGTGGAGGGTATGCCCTGTGCAAACCAGCTGTATATGGCCCTGCGGGTTCCCAACCCCTCATTAAAGGCATCAGAGACCACCGTGGGGCATTTTTCAGCACACGCCCCGCACCCGGTACACCTATCTTCCTCCACGTACCGGGCCTTTCTTCGAACCGTTACTGTAAAATCACCTGACTGGCCCTCACCCCTTTCCACGTGGGTGTAGGCCATGAGCTCAATGTTGGGATGCCGACCGACATCCAGCATCTTAGGCGAAAGGATTCAGATGGCGCAGTCATTGGTGGGAAAGGTCTTATCCAATTGTGCCATCTTCCCGCCGATACTGGGCAGTCGTTCAACCATATGGACCTTGAATCCCATCTCTCCGAGGTCCAATGATGACTGGATACCTGCAATACCTCCACCGATGACAAGTATCTCTTTATTCACGCTTTTTCTCCTATCTCCATTGTCCATGGTCAGTTGTCGTCTTTGAACAGTCAACCCACCACTGTACACCGGCAACTGATCTCTGACCTGTCAAGCCGCCTCCTTGAGGGAAGAGGGTCCCAGGGCCTTGAGCTGTTCGGTAAATTCTCTGGCAACCTCGGCGAAACGAGTACCTTCAGCGGAAGAGATCCATTCCAAACGCAGCCTCGAAGGCTCGATGCCGAGCAACTCCACCAACTCCCTCGTCATGTTGAACATCTTCTCGGCCTTCACATTACCATCCTGGTAATGACAGTCTCCGATGTGTCACCCCGCCACCAACACCCCGTCGGCACCCATTTCAAATGCCCTGAGGATGAAATTGGGGTTTACCCTGCCAGAGCACATGACCCGGATAATTCGCATATTTGGCGGATATTGAAAACGGCTTACACCCGCCAAATCCGCAGCAGAATAGGCACACCAATTGCAGGCAAATGCGATTATCTTTGGACTAAATTTTTCAGACATAAAAACTCCCGTTTTGATCGTCGATTGTTGATTGATGATTGAAAATGGGATAGCCAATCGCCAATCATAAATCGTCAATTTTACCCCATGAAATGCCTTTTCTTTTCTATTTCACCGGGGCATCAATCCAAGGCTGCCTCCACCATGGGCAGCAGCTCGTTATCGGTGAAATGGTGAGCGGCTGCGGCCCCAGTGGGGCAGATTGCAGAACAGGCACCACAGCCCTTGCAGACCACCTGATTTACCTCACAGATTGTACGGTCTTCCAAATACCTGATGGCCTGGTATGGGCAGGCCTCCAAGCATTGTTGGCAACCTCTGCATAATTGTTGGTCTATCTGGGAGACGATTGCATTGCCGAACACCTTATCCTTGGATAAAAGTGTCACGGCACGGGAAGCCGCTCCCAGGCCTTGAGCGACAGCCTCATCAACAGGCTTTGGGGAATGGGCCAGACCGCAAACAAAGACCCCGTCCGTAGAAAAATCCATGGGACGGAGCTTGACATGTGCCTCTGTAAAAAAGCCGTCGTCATTTACCGGTACCTTGAATAGTTGGACTATGGGATTTTCTTTGGGCGGTACAATAGCCGTGGCGAGAATCAACATGTCCGGCCGAATCTCCATCTCACGTTGAAGGACATAGTTGGTGAACCGGACCTCAAGATCACTCTCGTCCCTTTCCACCCTCAATTCTTTATCAAAGTCATAACGGATAAAGACAATCCCTTTGTCTCTTGCCTCGCGGTATAGCTCTTCCCGCAACCCATAGGTGCGCATATCCCTGTAAATAACAAAAACATCCCTCTCAGGCTTGATTTCTTTTAATTTGAGGGCGCTCTTTACCGAGTGAGTGCAGCACACTTTAGAGCAATAAGGCCTTTCTTTGATCCGTGAACCAACACATTGTATAAAGACCGCCGAGTTTATCTTATCCAGAGACGGGTCACTCTCTATAAACCTCCGATCTAACTCCAGACCTGTCAGAACGCGTGGATCCTCTCCATAAAGATATTGATTTGGTTTGAACTCCGAGGCACCCGTGGCAATAATGGCCACTCCGTGCTCCAGCACCTGCTCTTTTCCCGCTGTTTCGATGGTGGATTTAAAATTACCTACAAACCCATCCACATGTTTTAATTCAGTGCTTAAAAAAACATCAATGTTTTCATTTGATTCAACGTCTTGAATGAGCGTGGCAAGGTTTTCCTGAACATCCTCGCCCTGCCAGGTTTCAAAAAGGTTCATGGCCTGTCCGCCCAAGGCATCACTCTTTTCAACGAGATAGGTATGGTATCCCTGTTCTGCCAGATTCTTGGCAGTAGTCATTCCGGAAAGGCCACCACCTATTACCATGGCAGATTGGTTCATTTCTATTACAGGCTCAGCCAAAGGCTCTAATAGGGCCACTTTGGATACAGCCATGCGTACCAGATCTTTGGCCTTTTTTGTGGCTGCCTTTGCCTCACCACTATGTACCCAGGAACATTGATTCCGTATATTGGCCATTTCGAAGAGATATTTATTTATGCCCGCATTGACCACCGTTTCCTGAAAGAGCTCTTCGTGGGTGCGTGGGCTACAGGCGGCCACAACAACCCGGTTTAACCTCTGCTCTCTGATGACCTGAGTTATCTTCTCTTGAGTGTCCTGGGAGCAGGTAAAGAGATTACCCTCGACAAAGACCACACCAGGCAATTTTCGGCCATATTCGACAACAGCAGGAACATCGACAATTCCGCCTATATTGGTCCCGCAATTACAGACAAACAACCCTATCCGGGGGGATTCACCTCGCACATCGATTTCGTCAGGCGTTTCTTTTGTCCGTGTCATGGTCCCACGGGCATCAGCTAAGGTGCTCTCCACCGCCGCGGCACAGGCACTCGATTCCATGACCGATTGCGGAATGTCCTTTGGCCCCTGGAAGGCGCCGCAGGCAAAGATGCCGGCTCTGGAGGTCCCAACGGGTTCAAAGCTGCCTGCAGAGCAAAAACGATGCGTGTCAAGGTCAACACCCAATCTGGAGGCCAGATCCACTGCTTCCCCGGACGCATCAAGCCCGACGGATAAGACCGCCATATCAAACTCTTCTTCGACCCGTTTGCCTACCTCATCCGTATAGCGTATCAGCAGATTTCCCGTATCATCTACCGGGACAATCTTGGCTATCCTGGATTTTACAAAACGGACCCCTGCTTCCTCCTTGGCACGGTCATAATATCTCTCAAAGTCTTTACCATGGGTTCGGATATCAATGTAAAATATGGCCGTATCAAGTGAGTCCTTTATATGCTCTTTGGCCACAATCGCTTCCTTTATGGCATACATACAGCAGACAGAGGAGCAATATGTGTTATCGCACCGATTAATATCTCTTGAACCAATACACTGAAGCCAGGCTATTTTCTTGGGTTCCAGTCCGTCCGAAGGCCGCTGGAGATGACCTTGATAGGGGCCTGTAGCGCTTAAGATACGCTCAAACTCCATGCTGGTTAGCACATTGGGGTGGCTTGAATAGTTATAGGTTTCAAATCTTGAAGGATCAAAGGGTTGGAACCCTGGAGCGAGTATGACGGAACCGACATCAATAGATAGGATTTGTTCCTGCTGGGCGTGTGTTTCATAGGTGACGGCCTGAGCCTTACAGACGTCCACACATTGATAGCACTCGCAACAACCCCCACAATTGATGCAACGGGCTGCCTCCTCCTGGGCGGCCTCTTCACTTACCGGTAGTTTAATCTCCTCAAATCCGGAAAGCCTTTCTTTTACGGGTAGGGTAGAAACGACCAGACGCTTCTTGACAGGTTCATCTTCTTGAATATCTATCCAGTTTTCACTTATGGGAGGTTCCTCTATCCACTCGGTAGGCAGTTCCTCCCCTCGCAGATACTTGGCCATGTAATGAGCTGCCCTTTTCCCAGCCTCGACCGCTTCAATGACCGTGGCCGAGCCGGTAATCACATCACCACCGGCAAAGATTCCCGGCTTATTGGTTTGAAGCGTCTCGGGGTTGACCACCAGGAGGTTCCACTTAGACACTTCCAGCCCGGAATCTGTCCCTAAGAAATCGAGATACGGTTCCTGTCCGACGGCTGGTAAAACAAAATCCGCTTTAATGAAGAATTCGGAGCCCTCAATGGGAATGGGCTTGCGCCTTCCCGTGGTATCCGGGTCGGTCAGGCGAGTCCTGATGCATTCAATACCACTAACCTTCCCATTTTCAACGGCAATCCCCTTGGGAGCCACCAAGAAGTGAATCTTTACTCCTTCCTTTTTAGCCTCTTCCATTTCCTCGGGTTCCGCTAACATCTCCACTCGGGAACGGCGGTATATAATGTGGACTTCGTCCGCCCCGAGACGGAGTGCCACCCTGGCCCCATCCAATGCGGAATGTCCCCCGCCAATAATGACCCCTTTACCCTCTGCCTTTTTGACCTTTCCAAGGTGGACATCCCTCAGAAAATCGGCAACTTCAGTGATGCCCTGCGCGTCTTCACCATGTATTCCAAGCTTCAGTCCTTTCCAGGTACCTGTGGCGATAAAGATCGCCTTGGCCCCGTGTACCTGGAGTTCCTCAATAGTGAGATCCTTTCCGATGGCCGTATTTGTATAAATCTCTATTCCATACCGTTTGAGGTTATTGATCTCGGCATCCAATACAGAACGCGGCAGCCGATGTTCGGGGATACCATAACGCATCATTCCCCCTGGCTCCGGCATGGCCTCATAGACGCTGACTTTATAGCCATCTAGGGCCAAAAAATATGCAACAGTGAGACCCGCAGGGCCCGAGCCGATGATGGCCACCTTCTCATCACGAGGCATTATTTCAGGAACCGGGATGTCGCTGAGGCCGACATGATCTGCGGCTATCCGCTTTAGTTCCATGATGGAAATGGCCTCATCCACCTCAAGACGACGACAGCTTTTTTCACATCGATGTGTGCAAATGCGGCCGAGAACGCCGGGGAAAGGGAGATCTTTCATGATGATTTCGACGGCTTCCCTGTATTTTCCCTCCTTGACCATCTGGACATACCCTTGAACATTCAGTTGAGCCGGGCATGCCAGCCTGCAGGGGGCCTTATCCAGTTTTTCTATGGCAAAGCCCCCGGGAATAGCCTGCGCGTAAGGTTTGTAAGTGGCCTTCCGGTTTACCAATTCCATGTCATATTCGCTGGCCCTCAAAACAGGGCAGGCCTCCGCACAATCAGCACAGGCAGTGCATGCATCAGGATCAATATAACGCGGGGTTTTGCTGAGGGTGACTCTAAAGTTTCCCTGCTCGCCATCTATTTTTTGAACATTTGAGCAAGTATGGAACTCGATGTTGATATGCCGGCCGACCTCGACCAGTTTCGGAGAGATAATTCACATGGCGCAATCATTTGTGGGAAAGGTCTTGTCCAATTGAGACATTACCCCACCAATGGCCGGAGATTTTTCGACGAGATGGACATAAAACCCGGAATTAGCCAAATCAAGGGCCGCCTGCATCCCGGCAATACCCCCGCCTACCACCATTACTGAGCCAATTTTGTTCTGTGCCATCTTTTTTATACCTTGTTCTACCTTAAAAGAATCCGTGTTATGGGTATCTTACGTTTGTGCAATTTTTGGTATGATAAAATAATCCTCAATGATACCGACAGGCAACTGATGCATGGTCAACCCAAGGGATTCCCCATCCATGCCCATACACAGCCCAAGAAGCTGCGGATAGAGAAGCGAAGAAAGATGATGGTTTGTACCTCGGGTGGATAGGATCATCTTTTGCACTGTATCGAACTGCATCTGACAGTATGGACAGGCGGTGCAGAGGTAATGGGCACCGGATTTCTTTGCGTCCATTAGTTTCTTTTCAGTTAAATCCATTGATAGATTATCATTTATTCCCCACACGGGGGCACCGCAGCATTCGAGCTTCCTCTCCCAATATATGCTCTGGGCGCCGGTGACCTCCACAAGTTGATCAAATATGGATGGTGCCACAGGATCATCGAATTGAACGATCTGGCTCGGCCTGAGCACGTGGCAGCCGTAATGGGTAGCAATTTTAAGACCTTCAAAGGTCCTTTCTATCTTTTCCTTGATAGCTTCGATACCCACTTCATGATAGAGAACGGAAAGGAGATGCTTTACTTCAATCTCACCATCATATTTCAACCCTTCTCTATGGAGGATACTGTTGATTTCCTTACGTAACGAATCATCTTTTTTCAAGAGATGGTCTACCTTCTTGAGGCTGCCGAAGCAGCATTTGCAGAGAGTTATCACATTCAGGTTCTCCTTTGCAGCCAGAGCCAGGTTTCTGGCTGAAGAGAGAAGAAAAGTTCTAAAATCAAGATTTCGAACGGGGTATCCGCAACAATTAAACTCCTTGATATCCACCAATCCCACGCCGAGTTTCCCTAAAACCGCCCTTGCTGAGGATTCATACAGGGTAAGACGGGCTGGGATGTTACAACCGAGAAATAGGGCAAATTTCATGATTTTCTTCCTATCTGCTCTCGCGGCTTCCCTTTTACCTGTTTGACCGCTTCATTTTTGAGTTCATAGAGAACCTCAGTTACGCTCACATTCTGAGGACACTGTTCTTGGCACTGATAACAGGTGAGGCAATCCCACAACATATTTGAACCCAGCGCCAGATCCCTCAGTCCCAACCCACAAGAATGCATAATCTGGTGAGGGAGAAGTCCCAGAACCTCCTGCGGATTTTCGTAGTTGGCTACCACAGGACACACAGTGGTACAGGTTTCACAGCCAAAGCAAACAGAGTATGTGTTTGCCTGAGTTGACAGGTTCAGTCCGGTTTTAAACTCTCTGTCTGTAGGGGATAGCGGCAGGGCCCTATCCTTCTTCATCATTAAATCGCACACAGCAGCAATAGCCTCTCTGGCCCGATTCAAGGGTTCTTGGTAATCTTCCTTTACAACGTCATTCCTCATGAGCCCGCGGTAAAAGGAAAGGGGTGAGAGGGCGAAAAACTCCGGGTAACCACTTTCAAGGAGAGACTCCCTTACATTGAACCACAAATCCTGCAGATTGATGCCAACCGGGCATACTACAGTACAGCGTTTACAGTTGGTACAGAGATAGATCCCTTCAAGGATGTGCCTGAGTTCATGCTCGCTCAGTTCCTTGCCTGCGGCAAGGGCTTTAATTGAAATGATCTTTTCAGAAGGAAGTATGTTAAGGTTGGGAAAATACTCAAAAAACACCCCGGCGGAGCAGTTCAGGGTGCACGTACAGCAATGTGTACATGCATCCAGTTCCATGGCCTGTCTAGTAGCAATATTGGAAGGATCAGACTTTTCTTTATCCATGACAGCATTAGCCAGCAAACTCAACGGGCTTGCAAAAATGTGGAACATCTTTCTGAAAGGAAGATAGGCAAGACCGATCCAGCAGGCCAAGAAATGGATATACCAGAGAACAGCGGGGATATTCGCTCGGTCCAATCCCAAGGCAATGGGCGTAATGATCTTGGCTGCACCATAGCCTAAAAATGCCCATTGGGGTCGAGAGTGACACCCCATGCAACTCACCTCATGGATCTCTTCTCCCATCTTAAGGGTCTCCTCATCAAAGGGCCCTTTTACCTCAGGAGAAACCACACCAAATTTCTTTACCCAGTAAGCCTCCAAAGCTTTTAGCCTTTTTTCATCGTCCTCGTCTGCGTAATCCTCCACCATCGCCTGGTATCCGGAGTAAGATACGATTTTTGTACCCTCCAGGAGCAAACCGGAGAGCATAACAATGGCCAGAATGATGATGGCGTAATGGTCCATGGCATTGGTTGCCAGCCGCGGCACTTTCAAAATAAAGCGACGGTAAACCGCAATGGCTATCCCCAGAATGACCAGTGCACCGAATAGATCCCTCAAAAACATAAACGGATTGATTGTTGGGTAATAGTCAGCAAATAACTCTGAGCTTATATACTTTTCCAGGGCATGCATCAGAAGGAGCAGCATAAAACCGACATATATGCAGAGGTGCATGATCCACCTGAGAAAATCCTGCCGCAATACCCTTGTCTGTAAGATCACTTCCAGAAAAAAGACCCTGATCAGCGTAAAGACTTTGACGCTGAAAAAGGTTAACAAAATCCCTTTAAAGGCCTTAAAAACCCTTACTGAGGCAGGTATTTCTTTGGCTTCAACACCGATGTTGTAACGGAACCAGGTTGATGCCTTATAAATCAACCCTAATCCGAAAATAGCTAAGGCAATGTAAAACGAAATAGAGAAAAACATGGATTCCTCTCCCTAAAGCAGTGGCTCATTCATTTTGATGCCAGCGATGCCACCACCCATAACCACGACAGTGCCCTGGACATTCTGGGCTGTTTTTGCTTCCATCTATAAATCCTCATACAGGAAACTGAAGATCACTAACTTTATTCACATGCGCAGGATATGGAAAAATTGTGAGCTCTTTTATAGGGAATAACTCTAGTTTCAGTCAAGAGATATTTCCGAGGCCAATCTGCTTGATCGCCCATTTCTTTTGTGTTCTAATGGACTTATCAGATCTAGATTCCAAAGGAATGGCCGGAAGGGATAACCGTTCAACGCAAAGGGAATATAAAGTCATGAAGACAGCAGCTCCTTTTCAGGAACAGGAGAGTTATCAGGCATTGCTCCAGAGTGTTACCGACTATGTGATCGCCATAAACCGAAACTACCAAATCATTATGGCCAACGATCTCTTTAAAGACAAGTTTGGCATACACCTGGGGGATTATTGTTACAAAAGATGGAAGGGCAGAGACAAGAGATGTGATGGATGCTTAGTGGAAAAATCCTTCCAGGACGGCCATACACACCGGAGTGAAGAGGTGG
Organism: Desulfobacteraceae bacterium; assembly: GCA_030589715.1. GTDB lineage: Bacteria > Desulfobacterota > DSM-4660 > Desulfatiglandales > Desulfatiglandaceae > JABMQV01. The sequence goes on from JAUUVE010000006.1 coordinate 18,103, forward strand.
TCATAATAAGGGATGGCAGGACCGCACTGGTGCATGCCAAATCCACCCCGGTAAAGAATGAAAAGGGCGAGATCATCTATGTCCTGGAGACTGCCACAGATATAACGGAGAAGAGGCAACTCCAACATGAGCTCAATAGGATAGGAGGCAATTTTCAAGGGGTCTTGACGGAGCGTCTGAGGGGTCTTCAGAAATCGGAAGAGAAATATCGCACAATATTCGAACGCTCCCGCGACGCAATAATCCTTACCGATCCCGAAGGCAAAATCCTGGAGGCCAATCAGGCAGGGCTCCATATGTTTGGATTTAGGAAAAAGGAGGAGATATCGGCCATAGGATCGGCCCTGGGCCTCTTTGAGGACCGTGAAGATCTCCGTCAACTTCAGAAGAGGGTTTTCAGGGAGGGCTTTGTAGAGGAGTTTGAGACCCGCCTTGTGGGTAAGAAAGGCAGGGTTTTTGACGCCCTGATTACATCAAATGTGATCCTAGACAGGATTGGGCATATTACCGGTTATGTTATGATCGTAAGGGACATCACCAAGAGGAAAAGCGCCCAAAGGCAGATTGAGCTCAGAAACATCAGGCTTGCCGCCTTCAATTCCGTCTCCACGACTGTTAGTAGCAGTCTCGACCTGGAGGAGGTGCTTAACAGCACAATTGATGAAATCCTTGGGATCCTCGGAACCGAATGTGTAAGGATTTATCTGCTGGACAATGACCAAAAGGTGCTCAGCCTGGCAGCCCACAAAGGCCTTTCGCCAGGGTTCATTTCAAAGGCCCATGTCAGGTCACGCAGGGTAGGAGATGGATTTTTGGGCCAAACGGTCCAGACAGGTACAGTACGGGTCGTTGACAACCTCCTCCCCTCAGAAGATCCTTATCTCAAATTTCTTTTAGATGAAGGTTTTAATTCCACTATCTATATACCTCTAATATCCAAAGGCCAACCTATGGGGGTCATGTGCGTATCCAGCCGATCGACATTCAGGTTTTCTGGGGAATACGTGGAGTTCTTGACCGCCATCGGCAACCAGATAGGGCTCGCCATAGGGAATGCAAATCTCTATGAAAATACGAAGAGGGCCTATCAGGAACTCAAGGAGGCCCAGGAACAGGTCATTCGAGCAGAGAAATTAGCCTCCCTGGGAAAATTGGCCGCCACAATTGCCCATGAGATAAACAACCCCCTGGCAGCTGTTCTGACTTATGTCAGGTTGATGATAAGACTTGTGAGCCAGGATCACTTCCACCCGGACAGGATTGATGATATCTCCCGGTATCTCGGTACAATGGAATCGGAGACGGCCAGGTGTGGTGAGATAGTAAAGAATCTCCTGGCCTTTTCTCGACACTCTGAAATCAAGATGAAGCCCCACGGCATTGAAGAGATTATTGAAAAGACCCTCCCTCTCATCGCACATGATCTGGAAATGAAGGAGATCCAAGTGATCAAGAGACTTGAACCGGATCTTCCCAAGGTCCGATGTGATTTCAAGCAGATTCAACAGGCACTCTTGAATCTTATGAGCAATGCCTCAGAGGCTATGACAGAGGGGGGGACACTGACCGTGACAGCCAAGAGGGCCGCTGGCAACCGCTTTTTGGATCTGGAGATCTCGGATACCGGTCACGGCATACCAGAAAAAGAAATGGAAAATATCTTTGAACCCTTCTTTACCACCAAAGAAGAGGG
>JAUUVE010000249.1 GCA_030589715.1 Desulfobacteraceae bacterium
AAGGAGGTAAAGGAACGGGAAGGGTCCAGCCTGGAATGGGGCACTCAGGAAGCTCTAAAAGGCCTGGACACCATTCCCGATCTGGTCTTTGACGACGGCGATGTGGGAAAGGAACCCATGATCCGCGTGCTGGGAAAAGACCCCCTGGAGGTGGTGGAAAAGGTAATTCGTATCGGCAAGGCCTACGAACACGGGGAGTCTTAATACGATATGTTGGCGGCAGAAACGGTTCAGGTACCCCTACTCGAGGTGGAGGGGCTTTTCAAAGGGCTTCACAAAGAAGACGGAACCCTGGAGGTCCTTCAAGATGTCTTTCTGGAGGTGGGCCCGGGGGAGATCATCGGCGTCGTGGGGCCCAGCGGGTGTGGGAAGAGCACCCTCTTCAACGCCCTCGCAGGGCTCATACCGATCGACCGGGGCAGAATCCGTTTAAACGGTCAGGAGGTCCCCAACATCCGGGGCCAGGTGGCCTATATGCAACAGAAGGACCTCCTCCTTCCCTGGCGAACCGCGCTGGACAACGCCATATTGGGCATGGAGATCCAGGGTTTAAAAAAGTCCAGGGCCCGGAAGGAGGCCATGGAGATCCTCAAGTTTTTTGGGCTTGAAGGGTTTCAAGACCGCTATCCCCACGAACTCTCAGGCGGAATGCGCCAGCGGGTCGCACTCATGAGGACCATCCTCTGCCGCAAGAAGATCTTGCTTCTTGATGAGCCCTTTGGGGCCCTGGATGCCATCACCCGGCTGATGCTGCAGCGGTGGCTGTTGAGGGTATGGATGCGTTTTCGGCCCTCCATCCTGTTAATAACACACGACGTGGACGAGGCCCTTATTCTGACAGATCGGATATACGTGATGTCCCTGAGACCGGCAACCATAAAACGGGTCGTACCGGTGGAACTTGAACGACCGCGGAGTGCCACCGAGAAACCCCTAATCGACCGGAAGGCAGAACTCCTCAGGCTTCTGGAAGAGGAAATTGTTGAGACAGAAACATGAAACGCTTTTGGATGGATAGCATCCTTCCCTTTATGCTCTTGGTGGCCATAGGAGTCTTCTGGGAGGCTGCAGTTAGCATCTGGCATATTCCTTCCTACATCTTACCGTCTCCCTCAAGGATCATCCTGGTAATAGGGGAGCGGTGGAATCTCCTGGTCGCCAATTCTCTGGTCACGCTGGGTGAAATCACTGCCGGCTTTGTTGTGGCACTTATTGGGGGAGTGGCACTGGCCCTCGCCATCCATTCTTCCCGTATTGTAGAACGTGCAACGCTCCCGCTGGTAATTGCCTCCCAGACCATCCCCGTATTTGCCATTGCCCCGCTCCTGATCTTGTGGTTCGGGTACGGCATGGGATCAAAGGTGGTTATGGCTGCCATCATCGTCTTTTTCCCCATCGTCATCAATACCGTGGATGGGCTGAGGGCCGCGGATCCTGATACCATCTCACTCCTAAAGGTCCTGGAGGCAACCCCACGGCAGATCATGCTCAAGGTAAGGATACCCCAGGCCCTTCCATTTGTGTTTTCTGGTCTTAAGATCGGTGTGGCGGTAAGTGTCATCGGTGCGGTCATCGGAGAGTGGGTGGGGGCCAGGGAGGGTCTGGGTTATCTGATGATACACGCCAATGCCCAGCTTCAGGTGGACCTGGTCTTTGCTGCCATCTTTTGTTTGTCCGTGATGGGCGTAACCCTCTATGCCCTGATCGGTTTGCTTGAACGTCACGTGGTTCACTGGCGAGGTGCGTAGCTTCCAGCGAACCGAATCAAGGAGGTACTACAATGAAGTCTTTGACAAAACTAAATGCCTTTTGCCTGTGCGTTTTCATCACCCTTGGTTGGCCCCTTTGGAGCCTTGGGGCGGACAAAAAAGTTCACTGTATGCTCGATTGGTTCCCAAATCCCGACCACGTACCGCTTTACGTGGCCCAGAATGAGGGGTTTTTTGCCAAAGAGGGCCTGGATGTGGACCTGATGGTGCCCGCAGACCCCCATGATGCACTCAAGCTTGTGGCGGCCCAAAAGGTTGAATTCGCCATCAGTTATCAGCCCAGTGTCATCATTGCCCGGTCCCAAGGGTTGCCTGTAACATCCATTGGCGCCCTGGTGCAGCATCCCCTCAGCACCATCCTCTTTCTCAAGTCGAGCGGGTTCAAAACCCCGGCAGACCTGAAAGGCAAAAAGATCGGTTATTCCATTGCCCCCCTCTATCAGGTCCTGTTCGAGGCCGTGGCGGAAAATGCGGGACTAAAGCCCTCTGATTACAAGATGTACCGGGTAGGGTTTAATCTGGTGCCACCCCTGTTGACCGGGCAGATGGATGCGGTGATCGGCGCGTTCCGAAACTATGAGGCCATTCAGATCGAATTGGAAGGTAAGGAGGTCGGGATCTTTCCCCTGGAAGAAAACGGGGTCCCCGATTTCTATGAACTAGTGATCATAACGAACACCAAAAGGATCGAGGAAGACCCGGCCACTGTCCGAGGCTTTATGCGGGGACTTTCAAGGGGCATACAAGAGACTCTGGCTCAGCCCAAAAAGGCCTTTGAGATCTTCCTGAAACAGCACGCCGATCTCAGGAATGAGCTAAACCGGAGATCCTTTGAGGCGACCTTACCCTTTTTCAAAGGAAGCCCCCATCAGGAATCGGGACGGTGGGAGATATTCCAGCAATTCATGCTGAATCGTGGCCTGATCAAAAAGGCCTCACCAATTAGGGAGCTTGTCTGGGAAGAAGGGTCCTGACGGGCGGTCGGTTTTATGCTCACGGCCTGAGTATTCAAGTTCAAGAGGCAATTTAACGATTCTTCCGGTCTTGATTGCAGCGCTATTCCATATGGGCTATGCGCGGGCTTTTCATGAAGTTGGAAACTACATGTAGATAGCAGATAGTAGAGGATCGGATAACCCACGGCTAAGTGGCTGGTACCGTGGGTTATTCAATGACAATCTGCCACCATTCCCCCACCCCCCCGAGTTTGGCTAATAATCTCTTCGGCCTGGGAAGGTAACGCCAGTGTCCCTCTCATCTTCAGGACATCATCCGTTCTGCGGAAAAACCACGCATCCTTCTTCCGTGTGTTCTTAAAGCATTCTTATGTTTCTTCTGTTCCATTGGGTTCAATGACAACCTTTACGGCGCCATCACGCCGGTTGACGAAAGTGTCTAACGCCTTTTCAAACTCTTCCAGGGGAAACGTATGGGTGATCAGGTCTTTCACAAGAAGTTGGCCAGAAGAGATCAGGGAGATAATCTTGCATTTGGTGTTGGGGTCCGCCTTGGAAGCAAATATGGCAATTTCATTCCTACAAATATACTTAAAAGGCAATGGTTCCATAAATTCTCCCTCGGGAACGCCCAACAGGGCAACCCGTCCACCCGCTTTCACCATCCTCACGGCCTGATTAAAGGTCCCTTTTGCACCCGAACATTCGAAGGCTTCATTAACCCCTGAACCGTTTGCTGCGGCACGCACCGCTTCGACTGGATCTACCCTTTCAAAATCGATCAGCAGATCGGCACCCAGCCTGCCCGCGGCTTCCAATCGAGACCCCCTGCCTACAACGATAATCTTTGCTGCGCCCATACAGCGGGCCAATCGCATGGCCAATAGTCCTATGGGACCAGGGCCAATAATCGCAACAGTACCTCCAGGAGTGATGCCCGTTAATTTTAGGCCGTGGAGAGCAACCCCGGCCGTGTCAACCAGAGCTCCTTCAAGGAAAGAAATCTGCGGCGGCATTTTGCTGATGCTCTTTATTGAATAAACATTGTATTGGGCATAAGCACCGGGAGAAATAAAGCCATAGTGCCGAAATCCCGTCTCCTGTTTGCCGTAGTTCTCGCACAGGTTGTATCGTCCTTCCAGGCAATTAATGCAATAGCCGCACCCCTTCCACGGTTCGCCCGCTACCCGGTCTCCCGTCTCAAAATTCAATACATTCTCCCCTAAGGCAACTACTTCTCCGGCCCATTCATGGCCGGGAGTAAAGGGATAGGATGGGGGCCAGGATCCGGCCAGGTCGCCTCTGATGATTTCCGGATCGCTGCCGCAAATTGCCACACCGCGCACGCGGCATAGGACCTCGTAAGGTCCCGGAACAGGCACCGGGACTTCCTGGATCTCAAACTCACCGGGATTAGTGAGAACTAAAGCTCGCATTCTTTGGGGTATCATTTTGTTCATGTTTCACTCCTTTTTATGTTTAAGGTATTCGGAATATATAAATAGGAGGCCAACCTGACGGCCCCTTTTTCAATTGCTTTATAAATTTCTTCCTTTGGCCCTCCTTTATAGATATTTGCGCTCTCCTTCAATTCTGATATGTGCCACGATGGAAACCTGGCGAAAAAAGGATCAATGTCTGTAAGTAG
>JAUUVE010000287.1 GCA_030589715.1 Desulfobacteraceae bacterium
ATAACGGTCCTTTTCCTCCTCTACTTCGACCGTAATTGTTCCACCATCCTTGATGGATTGAATGGCATTGACAAAGATGTTAAGGAAGCTCCTGTAAAGGAGCTGGGGATCTGCCTTAAGTTTCAAGAACCGGCCATTTAGGTTGTCATGAACGGAGATCTTTTTCTTATCCAGTTCCGGATGCAAGAAGAGGAGGTTTTTCTCGATAATCTCTTCCAGATGACACTCTTGCAAATTGGGTTTCTGGGGACGGGCGAAATCCAGGAATTCCGTGACTATGTTATCAAGTCGGCTTGATTCCTCAATAATCACTCCTGAAAGCTTCTTCTGCTTCTCTTTGGAATCGGGCATCCCACCCAATAGCTCCGCTGTGCTCCTGATAATTCCCAGGGGATTTCTGATCTCATGAGAGACCCCGGCAACCATTTCTCCGAGGGCGGCCAGACGTTCGGCTTGGTTCAGTTGGGCCTCTAGTTCCCGTTGTTCCTTGGCCCGCTCCTCTATGGTCCTCTCAGCCTTACGGACGATAAGGAGAAGTGCTACAAATATCAGGCCCATAATAAGAAGAGAAAGGCCGAATATGATGTACTGGAGCTTGACTACAGACTCGTATTCTTGGCTAAGGTCCTGGATCAATTCAAACACCCCCAGGACATGTCCCCTCTCACCTGTGAACGGATCCACTCCCCTGAAGGGGATATAGGTCCTCAGTTTCTTCTTGCCCCCTATCTTTTCTATTCCAAGGCCCCAGAGATCATCTCCCCCTGATATGAATCCCGAGGAATCTGCGCCATCAACCGCCCTTTTGTAACCCAGGCTCTCCCTGACCTTTTTTCCTATCAGAGTGGAGTCGGTGCTATAGGCGATAACCCCTTTGCCGATATCATAGATGTTGACCAGGTCTATCTTAAAGCTGTGGATCGTGTTTTTTACGATCCGATCCATCAATTCGTATTGCCGCTTTTCTCTCAGCCTTATCTTGCCGAACTGTCGGGTGACTGGAATAGAAAAATTCTGGAAGACCTGATGGTTTAGGTTCTCCCCCAGCAAGAGGGCATAGTTTTCATAACTCCTCATCAATATGTCCTTAGCGCTTTGTGAGACCACCACTGAGAAGGGAAAACTGAAGATGATCAAGACAACGAAGCTTGCGTAGGCAAAGAACTTTACCAGCCGAAATTGTCTTCCTTCTGGTTGGTTGTTTTGTTGAGCTGGTGTCATGATTCTTAAAAAATTGGCATAGATGTTTTTAAACTTGTCCTTTTCTGGTATCTTATTCCCAAATAGGGGTATGGGTCAATAGGGGAAGTTATCAAGTGAATCATTCAAACTTATCCTTTGATCATATTGAAAACTCTATTCCAGACGAGGATTATTGTGCAGGGTGAAAAATCACAATTCAAAAAATCTTCCAAATATGCTTTACGCTGATAAGGACGGCAAGGTGTATGAGCATCCCTATTTCCGAATGGCGGCCTTTTCGGGGTCGGAACCGGTTGCATTGAGGGAGGAAGACCTCGTTCCCATGCCGGGATTCAGTAAGCTCTTCTACATCCCCGACTGCCCCCCTATCGGCCTTGACCCCGACACAGGGGAATACGAGACCGTACCAGAGGTGGAGATAAGCGGTGTAAAGTCCGAGTGTTATGGGGTGGCCGCCTTCCTTGAACCCGGACTGGTTCGAAGCCACCTTCCTGCCGTAGACTATCGCCCGAAATCCTATACCCTTCCCATGTGGTCCTATACGGCCGTGGGATTCAAAGACGGTAGATATTGGGCCGCAGGGTTTAGGATTGAGTATAACCACAGATGGGCACCTGAAAATTACGATGACAGGGAACTGGCCCCGGCCATAGAGACCTTTCAAGGGGAACACAATAGGGGGCCCCTTGTGGAGCACCTGATAGACTGTGCCACGAAAAACCATTGTTTTGCAGCAAAAAACCTCTTCCTCAAGAGATGGGAGGCGCCCCTGCCCGTCAGCCGGGGGTGCAATGCGGCATGTCTCGGGTGTCTGTCTCTTCAGCCTGAGCCTTCCTGCGAGGCCTCGCACCGGAGGATCTCCTTCAGGCCGTCAAAGGAAGAGATCGTCTCTCTGGCGGTGAACCATCTGAGGCAAGCGCCGGAGGCCATCGTAAGCTTCGGGCAGGGCTGTGAGGGTGAACCCCTTACGGAGTATAGGTTAATAGCGGATAGCATAAAGGAGATAAGACGGCGGACAGAACGAGGAACAATTAACCTAAACACAAACGGGAGCTGGCCTGAGCGGGTTCGTCTGATAGCTGAGAGCGGTCTCGACTCCATCCGTATCAGCCTCAACAGTGCCCTGCCAGATTTATACCACGCCTATTTCCGACCAAAAGGCTACTATTTCAGTGATGTGGTGGCATCCATAACCTTGTCCAGGGAGATGGGTCTCTATACAATGATAAACTACCTGGTTTTCCCTGGAATCAGCGACAACAAAGAAGAAATGGAGGCATTGGGAGGTCTGATTAGAAAAACGGGGATTAATTTCATTCACTTGAAGAATCTGTGTATCGATCCTGAACTATATCTGCAAGCAATGCCAGAAGTGAGGGGTCCTGGAACAGGCATAAGACAGATGGTGAGCATCCTGGAAGGAGAATTTTCGGAGATTGAATTTGGTTATTTCAACCAGCCGGTGAGGAAGGAGGCCTAAGGCCAAAGGCGTGAGGCACAGGGTATAGGGCGTATGGCGCAAGGCACAGGGAGCAGGGCATAAGACTAAAGGCTGATGAAACGAGGATAGGCGGATTAGAGCCCGATGGTCCTTCTGAAGCGCAGGCAATTAGCACCGTTATTATTGTGGTCTTCAAAGGAGAGCAGTTCAATATTTCTGTAGGCCTTTTCCCTTGCACCCTCCAGAGACTGATCTCCCGCAATGACATGAAGTACCCTGCCGCCGTAAGTGAGGAGGCCCTTTTCAGGGTCTTCGTCAACCCCGGCAAAATAGATAGCCACGCCCTTTTCGATCTTATGGAGACCATTTATCCTGTGGCCCTTGCCGTAACGGCCCGGATATCCCTTGTTCCATCCTTTGGAGGCCTTTGAGCGGCCCTCCATCGCAATCACATCCACATAGTGCTGTTTGTTCCAGACCTGGTTGATCCTGTCGAGGGAACCGTCCCATACGGCCATCCCGATCTCGAAAAGATCCGTGCTCAATTTCCGCGCAATAACCTCCCATTCCGGATCGCCATGCCTGACGTTGATCTCAAAGACATCAAGCTGGTCATAGGGGTCCAGGTTTAGACCAAAGTAGATGACCCCTTTGTAGACCCAGCCCAGGTCATTATAAATTGCATTGACAGTGGGGTTTACGATCTCCTTTATAATCCGGTTTACCAGCCAGGGACTGACATCCTTATGGGGGCAATAACAGCCGGTGCCCCCTGTATTCAGGTTCCCCCCGAATTTCTCGATCGACTCCCTATCGTCCGGATCAAAGGCCGGCTTGTAGTCCTGAGCAAACATTCTGAGAGGCATCACATTGTCGCCGTCAAGATAGGCAAAAAAAGAGATCTCAGTACCATATTTCCTTTCTTCAATGACGACACGGTTTCCCGATTCTCCGAAGACCTTCTTTATCATTATCCTGTCGATGGCGGCCTCCGCGTCCGGAACATCTTCACAGACAATTGCCCCCTTGCCAGCAGCCAGTCCATTTGCCTTGACAACCACCTGGTAGCCGATGTTACGGACATATTTCTTTGCCTCTTCAGGGACATCAAACACACGGTATTCCGGTTTGGGAACTCCTATCTTTTTCAGGAGATCAGCGGTAAATGCACCGTCACTCTCTAGGACTACGTATTCTTTTTTTGGGCCGATTGTTCGGATGCCCC
>JAUUVE010000417.1 GCA_030589715.1 Desulfobacteraceae bacterium
TGCAGGGAATGAACTGCGGTGCTACCCTCTACCCGTACGGTGATGGTGGCCACGTCATATTCCCACAGGGTGTCAGAAGAGATGAGGAGCCTTTTTTCTCTGTTGTAGAGGACAATGCCATCCGATGCATGGCCCGGTGTGTGCATGACCTCAAACTCGTGCGGTCCAATGGCAATGACATCGCCATCTTCGAGCGCCTTTGTGCAGCGAAAAAAGTCCCCCTCTTGGCCATAATATCTCCACCATGTGGCCCAGTCGTCTTTGGTGTCCATAAAATGTTTTCCAAATCTGTGAAGGGCGATATCACACCCCGATTGATCCTGGATGATCTTGTTTCCACCAATATGATCGGAATGACAATGGGTGCTGATAATCAATCGGACATCCGGAATGGATACCCCTAACCCGGTTATCAGTTGAGCGGTTTGTTCAAAGTCGGTAAGATACCCCGTGTCTATAAGGACGGGGTTCTCAGAGCGATAGACAAAGTGATTCGCGTTGAGGTATCCTCTCTCGATAAAAAACAGATTCTCCATTATCTCGATAGGAGCCATTTCATCCTCCCTGTGCGGTTTGAGATCATCGTAACACTTCGGCCCTTTGAAAGCAAAAGGATCGAGGGATGATTGTACCACAGCTAATGATGTCTTTTTTCGGTTCCCTCCGGGGCGTAGGCCCTTACGGGCCCGAGGGCGAGTCTCATCCCGCCTGGCTTGGCGGGAGTGTTTTCGGCCGACTTATCTGTGGGGGACACTGTGAAATGAGGGACCTGCTTGGCTTTCTAAATCAGCTATTCAGGTATCTTCCATAAAAGACGGTACCCTTAGCTGTTGAGATCTGACTTTTTTTGTGCTAGAAATTTCGAAACATTGATAATCGGTTCGTTTTAATAGCCTTTGAAAAATATCAGAACATTATAAATGCACTTTTAGTAGGGGAGGAATCCATGTGGGAATACACAGATAAGGTCAAAGAGCATTTTCTAAACCCCAAGAACGTGGGTGAGGTGGAGGACGCAAGTGGTGTTGCAGAGGTAGGGTCCATGGCGTGCGGCGATGCCCTCAAGCTGACCTTTAAGGTCGATGAGGAGGGCAAGATCGCGGATGCCAGATTCAAGACCTTTGGCTGTGCAAGCGCCATTGCCTCGGCCTCCGCCCTTACAGAGATGATGAAGGGGAAGACCGTGGAGGAGGTAGAGCAGATCACCAACCAGGATATTGCCGATGCCCTGGGAGGTCTCCCCAAGGAGAAGATGCACTGCTCCGTCCTTGGCCGGCAGGCCCTGGAGCAGGCCATTGCCTATTATAGGGGTGAACCCAAAAAGGAGGAAGAGGGGGAGATCGTCTGCGAATGCTTCGGGGTGACCGACAAGGAGATTGAACGAGCGGTCAGGGAGAACAACCTGATGACTGTCGAAGAGGTCACCAACTACACCAAGGCCGGAGGGGGTTGCGAGGGCTGCCACGATACCATTAGGGAGATCATTTCAAGGGGGGGGGCCGAGGAAAAGCCGGTAACCCGCCCCAAACTTTCAAACATCCAAAAGATAAAGATGATAGAAGAGACCATAGAAAAGGAGGTCAGACCCTCCCTCAAAAAGGATGGGGGAGACATCGAGCTGGTGGACGTGATCGGCAATCGGGTGTTGGTGGTTATGCGAGGCAGTTGTGCCGTTTGTAAGGCGTCCCAGCAGACCCTAAAAAACTTTGTGGAGACGAAGCTAAGAGAGATGGTATGGCCCGAACTGGTCGTTGAGGAGGTGTCACAATGAAGACAATCTATTTGGATAACAACGCCACCACCCAGGTCGCACAGGAGGTCCTGGAGGAAATGCTGCCATATTTCCATGACCTTTACGGAAACCCGTCAAGTGCCCATTCTTTCGGGGGACAGGTAGGCCGGAAACTCCGGGAGGCGAGGGAGAGGGTCGCCCGACTCCTTGGGGCTGTGCCCGAAGAGATCGTATTTACCAGCTGCGGATCGGAAAGCGACAATGCGGTAATAAGATCCGCCTTAGAAACGCAACCGGATAAACGCCACATCGTCACCAGCCGGGTGGAGCACCCGGCCATAAAATCCCTCTGCGCGCATCTCTCCAGTCAAGGATACCGGGTGACAGAGATCCCCGTAAATCGGGAAGGCCAACTGGACATGGATCGCTACGAGGAGAGCCTCACGCCCGATACGGCCATAGTCAGTCTCATGTGGGGCAATAATGAGACGGGTGTGATTTTCCCTGTGGAGAAGGCAGCGGAGCTTGCCCATGAAAGAGGAATCCCTTTTCATTCGGATGCGGTCCAGGTGGCTGGGAAAATACCCGTTGACATGAAGGATAGCGCCATTGATATGCTCTCGCTCTCGGGCCATAAGCTCCATGCGCCCAAGGGCATCGGGATCCTTTATTTGAGAAAAGGGGTCAAGTTCTCGCCGTTCATCATTGGAGGTCACCAGGAAATGGGACGACGCGGGGGGACCGAGAACACTGCCAGCATTATCGGGTTGGGAAAGGCATGTGAATTGGCCATCCAGCACCTTGAAGAGGAAAACACAAGGGTGAGACAGTTGCGTGACAAACTGGAAAGCCAAGTCCTAGACCGTGTTCCCAACACCCGGATTAACGCGGGGCAATCTGAGCGTCTCCCCAATACCTCAAACATAAGCTTTGAGTTTGTGGAGGGAGAGTCCA
>JAUUVE010000321.1 GCA_030589715.1 Desulfobacteraceae bacterium
AGAAATGGGGCAATTTTCAAAGGCGTTTGATGCACTTGATAAGGCCCTTACCATAGACCGAAAAATCAAATCCCGCTGGGCCATTGCATATGACCTCCGAAACAAGGCACTCACCTATTCAGGGATGGGAAAGCCGGAAAAGGCAATACCGCTTTTTGAAGAGGCCCTGGCCACGGCAACCAACATCGGGAACAGGATCAACGAGGCCAAGATTCTTCTGGGTTACGGGGATGCACTTGCCGCATTGGGCAAGGATCAGCAAGCAGAAAAGGCCTATAATAGGGCCCTGAAGCTCTCCCGCGCAATGGCCCTCCGCGAGACACTATGGCGTGCCCTTTACGGCCTGGGCCGTTTGAGTTTGAAACGGGGGAACAAACAGCAGGCAAGGGATCTATTGTACCAGTCCGTCCAGGTCATCGAGAGCATGAGAGCGGAAATCAAACTGGACCAACTAAAGGATGGGTTCATTGCTAACAAGATGGCCGTTTACGAGACCTTGGTGTCCTTACTGCTTGAGCTGGGTAAGCCCACAGAGGCATTCGATGTCTCGGAACGTTCCCGTGCCCGAAACCTGATCGATCTACTGGGAAATCAGCGGTTGACCCTGCACGGGGCCATTAATCAGGAACTCTACGACCGTCAAAAGACACTCAGGGCAAGAATCAGAGAGCAGGAAGAACTCCTGGCCCAGGCAACGCAGGAGGCTGAACGATCGGTTTATAGCGGGGCCCTGGAGCGGTTGCACGGTGAGTACAAAGACCTCATGCTGGAGATCCAGGTCAAGAACCCGGAACTGGCTACCCTTGTTTCTGTAAATCCGCTTCGCCTCCCGGAGGTACAGGCCTTGCTGGATCCGGGTGTGGTCCTTATGGCCTTTTATGTGATCCCCCATGAGATCCTGTGCTGGCTCGTGACGGCTGAATCGGTTGAGCTCTTGCGCACCCCCTTTGGCCGTGAAACCCTGGGCAAGTTGATACTTGACTACCGTCGTATGATCCAGAACCTCGAACCCCTTGAAATTCAGTCAAAAGAACTCCACTCATTACTCCTCTCCAAGGCAGTGTCCAAACTGGGACAGGCCCGTGTCCTCGGCATCATACCGCACGGCACGCTTCACTATCTCTCATTTGCCACCCTTTTCGATGGACAGAACTACCTCGCAGACCGCCATTCTCTTTTTTATCTACCCAGCGCCAGCGTATTCCGGTACACCCTTAAAAGGCGGAAGGCGGAAAAGAACGATCGGGTACTTGCCATCGCCAATCCAGACCTGAGAAACCCGGCCCTGGATCTTCCCTTTGCCGAACGTGAGGTTGACACCATCGCCTGGAATTTTCCCCATATCACGTTGCTCACGGGGGAGAAGGCCACGGAGAGCTGGGTGATCCGCCATATTGATGAGTTCGGTATCATCCATCTGGCCTCCCATGGCGAGTTTGACCCCATCAATCCGCTCTTTTCCTCTGTAAAACTCACCAGAGACGCACGCGCGGACGGGAACCTTGAGGCCTCCGAGGTCTTTGGCCTGCGGATAAACGCAGACCTTGTGGTATTGAGCGCATGCCAGACAGGTCTGGGAAGAGTGACGGGGGGGGATGACGTAATCGGTATGAACAGGGCCTTCTTGTATGCAGGTACCCATGCCATGATATCGAGCCTCTGGCGTGTAAGCGACGTCTCCACGGCCATGCTGGTGAAACAATTTTACAGGAGCTACAGGGGCGCGGACAAGGCAGACAGCCTGAGGAAGGCCATCCTGCACGTGAAACACCTTTACCCCCATCCCGGCTACTGGGGTGCCTTTGTTCTGGTGGGAGACTATGAATAGAATTGAATCCAGGACAGAAACGTGGTAGAATTGAGACTAGATAGAAAATTGCCATTTCTCGAGGTGCGCGATGCGTCAATCGCGTAAAGAACTCCGGCTGGAAGCGAGGTATGTCCCTATGAAAAAAAACCCCCTGATCCTTTTCCTTCCCTTCGTATTCCTGTGCCTTTCCATCCCTGCCGCCCTTGCCCAGGATATCCTGTGGGTAACTTCAGAGAGGGCCAAGCTCAAGACAGCCAGCAGGGCCTCATCTGAGACGATCACCGCAGTTCCCATCGGCACGGAAGTAACGGTCCTGACCACCAAGAGACGGTGGCACAAGATCCGTATCCCCTCGGGGGAGGAGGGATGGATGTATCGCGGCCGGCTCTCAGAGACCCCGCCCCAAAAAGAGGCAGAAGATGAAACAGGGAATCTCTTCGCCGCACTGGGAGGGAGCAAAATACAGGCCGATGAGGCAGACACCGCACGCAGCATACGAGGGCGCTCCAGCGAAACCGAACAATACGCCAGGCTCCGGGGTACCCCGGCCGCCTATGAACGGGCGCTCGACCGCGTGCTCGCCATAAGCGTCACAGAGAATGAATTGGATGTATTTCTCAGGCAGGGTAAAATCGGGGAATACGCACCATAGCTATCAGTTTCAGGAGAAAACACATGAAGGGACGAAATGCAGGGATTGGAATCTTGCTCTTTCTTACCGTTGTTATTTGCCCCCCAACCATATCGTGGGCAGATGAACTGAGCCGCCTGGTCTCCGCCTCTTCCTCAACAGTGGCTGGACCCGGCGCACATAGGCAGCTCGAAACACGGCTGGCCGGACTTTTTGACATCCTGAAAGAGGTGACAAAAGAAGGCTCAAAAGAGCGAAAGATCCTTGAGGGCCTGGGCTCCATTTTAGAGAGTACTGCGGAGATCGATTTCGAATCCGAACGAACCATAGGAGAAAGCCTGGCATTGGAGGGCTTTACCCGCTATGGAATGCCGGTCAAGGACCAAGCGCTTCAAAAATACGTTAACCTGGTTGGAGTGGCCGTGGCCCGCAATTCTCTCCGTCCCGGTCTCCCTTATGTATTCGTGGTAGTCAAAAGCCCCCTTCAGCACGCGTTCAGCTGTCCCGGCGGGATCATCTTTCTCAGTGCCGGGCTCCTTAAAACGATCCGGACGGAGGCACAGCTTGCCTGTATCCTGGCCCACGAGGTTGCCCATGTGGGGCACAAGGATGCCCTTAAATCCATTCAGAGGGCCCGCTTTTTCCAGGGCGTCGGGAAGATCACCGCCGCAACCATGGAAGGCAAAAAAGGGAAGCAGTTCGAAAATATGATCGGGGACCTTCAAACGATCCTCTTTGATCGAGGATTGGACCAGAATATGGAATTTGAGGCTGACCTCACGGCAATGGAGACGGCCTACCGGACCGGCTACAGCCCCAACGGCATCATCGAAGTCCTTGAAGAACTAAAAAGGATCGAGGCGAGGTCCAAGAAAAGAGGATCCTGGTTCTCTACCCATCCGCCCCTCAGCGAGAGGATCAAGAAGTGCAAAGAGCGCTTAGGAGATTACCCCGACTGGAAGAGTATGGTTCAGCTACCAAAGCGTTTCCAGAAATACAGCAAGCGGGTTCCCAAGTAGTTAGTGCCTGAACGAAAACCCCGAAATATGACTTTCGGGTTTTATTCGGAAATCTTCAATGGACTGGTACCGCTTGTTTTTTTGAATCCGCAATCCAAAATCCGCAATCCAAAATCGTGGCTGAACGG
>JAUUVE010000016.1 GCA_030589715.1 Desulfobacteraceae bacterium
ATAGGCAGAGGCTGCGCCGCCTGCGGGCAGCGGGGAGTCGGTAGCAATATTCCTCAAGAAATCCATTCTCCTGCCTTATGCCATCAAGTTGTGTTAGGGGGGTGCGAATTATTGAGCTTACGAATAAGGATATCATGACAATCCTCCTGCATTCAAGATGAATTTCTATTTAAGGGAAAGGCTCATAGACCGACTATGCTTATTGACCTTCATTGCCATAGCAAGTTCTCACATGACACTTACCTTGAGCCCGAGAAACTGATCCAGGAGGCGATAGAAGCGGGTCTGGACGGCGTCTGCCTTACAGAACATCACTCCCTCTTGGCCTCTCGACCTGTGGAAAAGATAGAGCTGCCAGATGGGTTTTACCTGTTTAGGGGGGTTGAGATATCCACAAGCTTGGGGCACATCTTGGTCTATGGGCTGAGGGACGACTCCTGGAATATTTGGGAAAGGAACAACTACCTTGACTGTCTCAGGGTGATGGAGGGGGTACATTCACTGGGTGGAATTTGCGTTGCTGCTCATCCCTTCAGGGCCCATGATTCTTTGGGCAAGGCCCTGCGCTTAATGAGTGGTTTTGATGCAATTGAGACCCACAACGGCCTGAACAGGCACGAAGAGAATGATCAAGCGATGCGGGCCGCCCGGCTTAAAGGGCTTCCATCGGTCGGGGGCAGCGATTGCCATAGCAGTAGGCCGGTTGGGGGCACCTATACCATCTTCAAGAATCCTGTGAATACGATTGAAGATCTGGTGATGGAGATAAGATTGGGCAACTGCAAGGGGGTGATGAGGGGGGTTGATGATTGAGGAATTCAGGGGTTTAGAGAAATATCGAATAACAAATAACCACTGAGCACCGACGACTCATACCTGGCCCCGGTTATGAGCATATTACACTGTAGGTCTTGACCGGATTGGAGATCCCTTTGACCTTTATCTCGCCCACTTCCTCGACTTCAAAAATCTCCTTGACGCGGCTGTAAGTCCTCTGACTGATCAAGATTTGCCCCGCCCTTGCCTCTGATTCGAGCCGTGCTGCCACATTTACCTGATTTCCTATGACCGTGTAATCCCTGTGCATATCCGAGCCTATGTTTCCGATTGTCATAAACCCGGTGTTGATCCCCATGCCTACCCCCAATTCGAGGCCATACTGGAGCCATTCCTCTTTGAGTGCACCCACCACCTTCTCTTGCATCTGGATTGCCATCCGCACGGCCCGTTCGGCGTGATCTTCCATTGGGATCGGGTCACCAAAAAAGATAAGGAGCCCATCGCCCACTATCTTGTTTAGGGTGCCGTCGTGGCGGTGGACCACCTTGATCATCTCTGAGAGATACCTGTCCAATAGCTGAAACAATTCCTCTGACTCCAGTCTGTCTGTTACGCTTGAGAAGCCCCTGATATCCGTGAATACCACGGTCATCAATTTCCTCTGGGGCCCTGTCCCAAAGTCATGCTCCCCTGCCAGGATCTTTTCAGTTAATTGGGGAGAGAGATAGCGTCTAAGTTCCTTATATTTTTCCAGTTGGATGACCTGGCTTTCAACCTTTGATTCCAAGTCGCGGTTTAACCGGAGCAGGTCTTGCTGGGCCTTACGAAGTTCTGCGGTCCGTTCTTCTACTTTATGCTCCAGCTCCCGTCTATACTCGTCTAGCTTTGCCTTGGCCTTTTCAAGGGAGAGGTAGGCCTCGTTTTTGGCCCTTATGCTCTCTCTCAGCTGATTAATCATCTCAATCAATTCCGTCCCTGAATCGTGGTGGGTATCTCGGATCTTAAAGGGCTGGGCGAGTTGGCGGAAGACGGAAAGCCGCTCGTATGTAACATCCAGGACGGAGTAAGGGGCCATGAATATATGCCCTTTCCTAAGTATAATCTGGTCGTCAGCGATGACGTCCTCCGTAATAACGATAGCCTCGGTCTTATCGTTGGTACCTCCGTGGCTGCCTGGTTTGGATTTGCTATATTTGCCAAGAAAGACCTTTTGGCCATTAACCTCTTCAGGTACAAGATAAATCTTTTGCCCAACTGTGATCCTTTGCCCTTGGGCAGGGTCTCTGAGGGTCATGCAACGCTCTTCCATCTTGGCATCGAGCCCAAATGGGACGAAATCAGGCTCATAGTTAAGTAGGGTTACAGGATTATAGGGGCTGAGGGGTTGCGTAATGGCGGCCGGGGGCAGCCCCCAAATGGTGGGTATAGAGGAAAGGATGCCTCGCATGAAGGGGTCACCTACGTAATCTTTGTGGGGGTCAAAGTCACTGTGGAACTGGATTTTTAGAAGAACCCTCATCTTTCTGAGGCTTCGATCATAGGTGGGCGGCAGGATTAACTCCATATCCTTGGTGTCGTTAAATGTCTTGTTAAAAAATGGGAGCCTCTTAAAGCCATCATTCGGCGAACCAAAGACCCTGGCAAAATAGTGGAGTCTCCCCCAGGAGCGGAGCCTGGCTGTAGATGCCCCGCACCTAAAAAAGAAGTCCGGTTCATCAACTAGTTTCTTGCCCCTTCTGAAGATCTGCTCGAAGTTTTCATGGGTGGTCCATTCATCCTCGTTCAAGAAAAAATCCTGTGGCGAGGGATACTCATTAGCGGGATAGGTGAGTCCATCAAATAGGAATTGGTAAGACCCCAGTTTGCTGTGCACATAGGTGGCGATAACCTTGATACTCCGATTACTGACACAGTCAAGACGGCTCATAGTTTAGACCCGGTGATTCAAAATGTTGGAATTCTTAATCCAAATCCAGGAATATCACATTCTACCCCTATTTGAGAAAACTAACAAGCGGCTGGCTCCATTTGGGGTCTTATGATGGACATTTTATCCCTTGACAAAGAGCCAGAGTGATATAATATCATATTACAAAATTTCGGGACGTGGCGCAGTCTGGAAGCGCACCTGAATGGGGTTCAGGGGGCCCGGGGTTCAAATCCCCGCGTCCCGACCAGTAATTTGAAGCACTTGGGAAGAATTCCCGGGTGCTTTTTATTTGGAGGCCAAACGCGACCCTTTTTTGGGTTGGAAGAAGGGTAGTAGTCGCATGGCCAGGTCATAAAGAGGGCCCATCAGATCTGAGCCATCCTAAAAAGATTATGCAAGTTGCTTCAGCGGGTATTCTAGAGTAACTGATTGATGAATTGCGACGTAGTGCAGAACTCTAATTTTTGTGCTCTCAGTTTGGCATTATCAAGGTTGTGGACGCAGGAGTTACACTCTGTAAGAAGAACTTCGGCTCCGATCTCCCCGACCTCTTCAAGGCGTCTGCGGGCCATGGCAATTGAGGTCTTGGGATAGGCACCCCTTACACCGCCACCAGCGCCACAGCAAAGGGCATTGGCACGGTTGTGACGCATTTCCACAAAATTTGGCGCAATCTTCCTTATGATTTCCCTTGGTTCCTCATATATGCCGCAGTGCCTTCCAAGATCGCAGGGATCGTGATAGGTAACCAGTTTGTCCGTTTTGACACCCGGATCAAAATCTTTGAGGAACTGGCTGATATGGATAACCTTGACCTTCTCTTTTTTGAGCCTGTCATACTGTGTCTTGTTGTTAAAGGTCCTTGAACAGAAAGGACATCCTGTTATGACCGTTTTGGCACCAGTGGCCAAGACGAGATCAATATTTTTTTGGGCGAGATCTTTATTGATCTGATATCCCACATCGTCCAATACCCCACTGCAACACACTTCGTCGATCAGGGTGTAGTCCACATCGAAGTGGTCCAAGAGATCCAGGGTGGCCATCGTGGGCTCATCCTCTCGGTAAGAACCCACACAACCAATGAAGTAAACGTATTGGGCGGACCTGTTCCGCTCCCGTTCAAAGTCCTCTGGTTCGCTTTCACCATAGATGTTGGTGTGTTCCTGAAGGATTTGATTCATCCCTATGAAGACCGGGTGGCACGAGCCGACAAAGACCATGTCTTTTCTGACCTGTTTGATGATATCGGGAACGTTTACCCCTGAGGGGCACTGTTCAGCACAACCGGCACAAGTGGTGCACTGAAACAAGGTTTCGATAAGTTCGTCGTTTAGATCTATGGATCCGTCCATGACCTCTCTGAGCACCAACATTTTGCCACGGGCGTTGAAGGCTGGCCGTTTGGTCAGTCCGAACAGGGGGCAGATTGCGCGGCAGAAACCGCAGCTAGAGCACCTAAGAACTTGATCACGAAATTTATTGGCGAAACCGTAACTGGCCTCCATTCATTCCTCCAGTCCCATCTTGCCTGGGTTGAGAATATTGTTAGGATCAAAAAGTCTCTTGATAGAGCGCATCACATCCATACTTATATCGTCGTGTTCCAGGTGCATAAACGGCGCTTTGGCCAAACCGATTCCGTGCTCACCTGTTAGGGTGCCGCCCAAATCAATGACCTTTTCAAAAAGCTCTTTTGTTGCCTTTTCTACGCGCTTCACCTCGTCAGAATTTGTGCCATCAAAGCTGATGACAGGGTGGAGGTTTCCATCACCTGCATGACCTACAGTTGGGATCTTGAGATCATATTTCTTTGCCAGGTCCGAGATCGCCCTGAGCATTTCGGGCACCTTGGACATGGGAATAGACAGATCTTCGACAAAGAGGTTGTTGTTGATTCGTGCCGCGACACCATATGCTGATTTCCGCGCTGCCCAAAGCGCCTCGGCCTCCTTTTCATTTTCAGATCTGCGGATACTTGTGGCGTTGTTCTTCTCAAAGACCTTTGTGATCTTGGCCATCTGGAATTCGGTTTCCTCCCGGGTATACCCATCGGTTTCTGCAACAAGAAGGGCTTCCACCTCCGGCAGGCCCATATCTGTATTCTCATTAATGGCTTGCAGGGTCTGTTGGTCCACCACTTCTAACGAACTGGGTAATATCCCGGAATACATGATTTCGCTTATGGCTCGCCCAGCGTCCTCTAGATCTTCAAATGTGGCCATCGAAGTAGATGTCAACGGTGGCTTGGGGTTGATCTTGAGGGTTATCTCTGTGACCACGCCCAGGGTGCCTTCGGAACCAACAAAAAGCTTCGTCAAATCGTAGCCAGAGACGCTCTTCATGCACTTGGAGCCCGTGTGCAAAATTCGGCCATCAGGCAAGACCACTTCCAGGGCGAGTACATAGTCCTTTGTTGTACCGTATTTGGCCCCCTTTATGCCGCCAGCATTAGTGGCAACGTTACCCCCCAAGGTACAAACCGCCCCGCTGGCAGGATCCGGAGGGAAAAAGAAGCCGTCAGGCGCCAGAGCCCGCTCAAGGTCTGCGTAAACGACACCAGACTGAACAACTGCCAGACGGTCTTCAATGGTGATTTCAAGGATTTTGTCCATACGGGCCATATCCAGGATTACCCCTCCCTGTTGAGGTACGGCCAGGCCAGCCAGAGAGGTCCCGGCGCCTCGGGGTACCACGGGGAATCTCTCCTTAGTAGCCAGCTTCAGTATCTCTGAAACCTGGTTGGTATCTATTGGCCACACAGCAGCTTCGGGGCGGTGCTTGTGTTCAGACGCGTCCTTGGAATAGGCAATAAGATCTATCAGGTCGTCGGTATAATTCTCCGGACCGACGATTTCTTCGAGATGCTGCTTAATGCTTGCTTCCATGTGGCTACTCTCCATGGGTCAGTTCGCTTGTTGATAATTAGGGAATCATCCCGCAAAATCTCCTATCTAACGCACCGAGCATCTTACAGCTCTTGTAAGGGCGGTGCAGCAAAAGCGGGTCTCCTCGCCTATGCGTCTCCTTTAGGGAATTCTTTAGGCTTTGGGGGTAAAGCTGTCGGTAGGCTTGTGGTAATGCGACAGATCCTGTGGTCCCCTAAGGATCTCAATATGACTATGCGCCAAGGCCTAATTTTGGGCTTTCACCTTTTCCGCGATCTCCCTGAATTCATCCTCATCAAGGACCCGTTTCAAGTCATGGGATCGGAGCTTCACCTCTTGGAGGATCTCGAGGGCCTGGTCTTCGTTGAGCTCGATGCCCAGCCTTTCTGCCCATACCCACACGTTGTCCAGACCACTCTTTTTTCCCATGACTATTTCTGGCCTTTCCCGGCCCACGAACTGAGGATGCACAGGGTATAATGTTGTGGGGTGTTCCTCATAGGCATTTCGGAACCATCCGGTGACTATTCCGGATTCTATAGTATAAGCGCCGTCACCAATAAAGGGCCGGCAGGATGGAACCTGTGTTCCGGAAAGCTCCCTGACAAGCTGCGATAGCTCGTTTATCTTGCCGTAGTCGATTCCTACATCGATACCATACATGGTCAAAAGGGCCAAAACGGTCTCCTCCAGAGGCGTATTACCACACCGCTCACCGATACCCAGGACTGTCGAGTGGATGACCTCAGCACCGGCCAATACAGCATTGATGGTGTTGGCTACTCCCAGACCAAAATCAGAGTGAAAGTGAACCTCCACTGGCTTTGTTATTCTTTCTCTAACTCTATTTGCAAAATAGGTTGCGGCCTGTGGAGAGATCACTCCAAAGGTATCAACAAGGGTAAAGGCATCCATATGACCCTCGGTGGCCACCTTTTCTACAAGATTAAGCAGCCAATCTATGTCTGACCTGGTTGCATCGATAGTGAAAAAGACCGTGTACAGACCTTTTTCCTTTGCGAATGAGGTCGCCTTGATAGAGAGGGCAACGGCCTTTTCCAGGGGCCATTTATATCCCTGTTCAATAAGGTGTGCACTTGAGGGTATTTCAATGACTATTCCATCAACCCCACAATCTGCCGCGAGCTGGACATCCGCTACCATACAGCGGCAGAAACAGAAAATTTCTGGATTCAAATCCCGCTTTACTATTTCCCTGATCGCCTCCTCATCCCGTTGAGACACTGCTGGCATACCCGCCTCAATGCGGTGTATGCCCACCTCGGAAAGCTTTTCTGCAATTCGTATCTTGTCGTCCTTAGTGAATATGACACCAGCCTGCTGTTCTCCATCACGAAGGGTAACATCATGAATCCTCACCCTTTGTGGCGGGTTAAAACCCTTTCTGACCTCCTCAAAGTAATTCCAGGGACTGACAAACCAGTCTTTTGTTTTCCATGGCACATGATTACCCATAGTTGTAGTTCCTCCTTATTTTCAAGACGGTGACAAGGTCACCATTTTTACTCTTCATTCCGGGGGTTGACCTAACCTTCCATGCTCTCCTTCAATTTTTCAGCTATTTTTTCCCGTTTATGAGCCTTTTCTTGAGGACCGATGAATACTTGAAAGTAACTATCCTTTCCGACTCCAACATTGCGTCCTTTCCAGAAAGTGTATGCTTGCCTCTCCGACGCCTATTGTCCTTTACACAAAATTTCCCGAAACCGCTGATAAGAATACCCTCGCCATTTACCAGCGTTTTCTTGATAATTTCAAAAAGAGACCCAACCAGGGCCGCGGATCTGGTCTTTGAAACTCCAAGTCGCCTGTGAACCGAATTGGTAAGATGGGCTTTGGTGATGGTCATTGAGTCGGGAGTCCTCATGGGAAAGGGGAAAACTGTGGCGCTCAGTTTCTGAGGGTGTAAACGTGGATGAAAAGGGTTTGCCCCTCTTTGGACCTGTAAGAGAGGACTTAACCAAGATCAAATCATTAGTCAACTATTTTCTTGGCGCATCAACCCCGATGTTGCTTCAAAATCCACCCTGGTCCACGAAATATACTTCCATGATAGGGCAAAATTGACAGTAGATCTTTTTGCAACATCGGGGGCAAGATAGATAATTTGAACCTGGGAATTATGCGTCAGGAGGGGAAGGGACAAAGAGGTTGGTCTTTTCCCAGTCTCGACGTGTCTCCTGAGACGATTTCAGAAAGCATCGGCCTTTTTTGTCCCGAAGGTAGTATATGCTGTGCCTCAGGATCGTAACCGGTATTCCTCCCTTTAGGTTGACCGTAATCTCATAACGGCTAAAGCCGGCAACAATCCCCTTTATGATTTCACCTTCCAAGAGGGTAAAAAATAGGGCCTGTCTTTCTTTCATCAACGGAAAAAGCGACT
This sequence comes from Desulfobacteraceae bacterium, assembly GCA_030589715.1. Taxonomy (GTDB): domain Bacteria; phylum Desulfobacterota; class DSM-4660; order Desulfatiglandales; family Desulfatiglandaceae; genus JABMQV01. The sequence goes on from JAUUVE010000016.1 coordinate 8,003, forward strand.
TGTTCTTAATATGGTGCCTTTTACTGGGTGGAATGATTGGTTCGAGTCCAAGCTCCCGGACCTTTTTGTCTGTTTTCAGAAGTGGCCTCACAGATTCTGATGACTCCTGTCGATAAAGGAGCTTGACATCTGTCTTGGGCATAAGTTCCTCACCACCCCCTTCAATGTCGAGCCTCACGTCATAGGTGAGATTCTCTTTGACCCTTGCGCCCACCATGCGATGGTTATGGAGATGAAATTCCCATGTCTCTTTGGATTCGAGGACCTCATCAAAAACGGAAAGGTGATATGTTTCATCCAGGTATTCTTGGAGCCCAAGCAGATATCCCATGGCCGATCCCTTCAGTATGCCATCTGGTGAGTCAAGAAAATCAAGATGAGGATTGATCACCCAGGTCCTCTTTTAGCTGTTCCTCAAATTCCTGGAAGAATTTGTCCCTTTCCTTCCAGTCTGGGCCGAATCGCTTGTCAAAATAACCTTCCAGCTTGTCAAATAGCTTCTTCCACACCGGCTTGCCTTCACCCAGGACCACATCTTCAAGAAATGAGCTCAGCTCCGAAATCTTCTCCTTGGGAAGGAAAGAGACAGCACCCAACTTTATTGCCTTCTTGAGAGACTCCGGTGAAAGGGCATGGGCCGTGAGCATGACCGTTGGAAATCCCCTTGATACAGCACTCTTGAGGAGTCCAAACCCATTTACTCCCATGATATCCAGGATCACTATATCATAGGTGTAGCTCAGGAGGTATTGAAGAGCAGTATCATAATCGGTCGCCTTGTGCATAAGGCACATGTCCAGTTCTTCCTCCACGGTCTCCAGGACATCGGGTTCATCATCCACCACCAAAACAACCTTGTCTTTCAAGTGACTATCAGAACTCATCGCTCCCTTTACCTCCTTTCTTGCATTTCTAAAATCTCTTTAGGCAACTTTATATCAAAGATTCGGCTATTGTCAAAGCCAATTAGGTTAATCAGCGGACGTAACGTATCTTGCATACTTCATCTAAAGGAATACATGCGGCCCTTCCATCCGTTAGGACATAGATTCGCGCTGCCTCATCTATCTCCTCAGCGATGTTGATCGCTTCCATAAAATCCTTTCCTATTGTCACGAGGCCATGGTTCTGCAAGAGGATGGCGTGGCGGCTCCTATCTCCCAATCCCTTGACAACGGCTTTGGTAAGCGCTTGTGTACCTGGGATGATAAAGGGGGTCATGGGCAGGGGGTGGGCATAATAGACAAAGCCAGGGGTAAGGGGCGGGAGGGTACCAGGCCCGGGCGTAAGCATGGCTGACGCAGCAATGATGTTTGCCCCGTGCACATGGCAGACGACGTTAATGTCAGGTCTTTCGCGCAGTAGGGTCAGGTGCATGTCAGCATCCTTAGTAGGTCTTCCTCCCTCGATCACCAGCCCCTTCCCATTGACTGTTACCACTGTGTCGGTATCCACGTCCCGGAGGGAAAAGCCAGAGGGTGTGAGGAACACATTGTCATTGCTTCGTGTTGACATATTGCCGCCCACACCGGTAACCAAGTGCCTGTCATAGAGTAAGTGACAGAATCGGCAAAACTCCTCTTTGGAAGGGGTGACATAGTGCCCGATCTTTTTCTTTGTATCCAAGGTAAACTTTCCTCTTAAAAAGGGGTTGTTTCAAAAAAACTTTATGCTAACGGCAGATGAAAAGTATTTCAAGCCGCTTTTATGCCTTGACCCATAAACCGACTGTGTGATAAACTAATAGGCGCATTATTCCTTCTAATACTTTGAAAAATATTGTATCTATAAAGGGAGGGTTTGCCTGGGCAGACCCTCTTTTTTCATTCTTAACTTTTAAAGCAGTAAGACTAAACTGGTAACTGCCAGGTAGACAGAGGTTCTTAGATGATTGATCAAATGCGGAACTTGAGAAACATAGGTATCAGTGCACACATCGATTCGGGTAAGACCACCCTGACGGAAAGGATACTCTATTACACCAAACGGATTTTTGCCATCCACGAGGTCAAAGGGAAAGACGGGGTAGGGGCCACAATGGATTCCATGGAGTTGGAGAGGGAGAGGGGGATCACCATTGCATCCGCTGCTACCCACTGCGAGTGGAAGGGGCACAGGATAAACATCATTGATACCCCCGGCCATGTGGACTTTACCATCGAGGTTGAGCGGACCCTACGGGTCATGGACGGGGGCATATTGATACTCTGCGCGGTGGGAGGTGTCCAATCTCAGTCCATAACCGTTGACAGGCAAATGAACCGGTATGAAGTACCTCGAATTGCCTTTGTCAACAAGTGTGACCGCTCTGGCGCAGACCCTTACAGGGTGGTAGAACAGCTACGGCAGAAATTGAACCAAAACGCCGTCCTTATGCAGGTCCCCATTGGTCTGGAAGGAAAACTGTCCGGTGTAGTAGACTTGGTATCCATGAAGGCCATCTATTTCGAGGGGTCCAGCGGAGAGGAGATTAGGGAGGGAGAGATACCCTCCGAGATCATCGAAGAGGCCGAAGGCACAAGGGAGGCACTTCTGGATGCCGCCTCTATGTTTTCAGATGATCTGATGGAGGCAGTATTCGAAGACAGGGTTACGGAGGATCTGATTCATGAGGCTGTAAGAAAGGGGACCGTATCCAGGGAGTTAACTCCTGTGTTCCTGGGTTCGGCCTATAAGAATATTGGTGTTCAATCATTATTGGATGGTGCGACCAGATACCTGCCTTCACCAACAGACGTCAAAAACTGGGCCCTTGACCTGGACAAAAACGGAGAAGGGGTGCCCCTTGAGTGCAATCCGGACTCCCCTGTTGTGGCCTTGGCTTTCAAGCTCGAGGTTACGCCTTACGGGCAGTTGACCTACCTCAGGCTCTATCAGGGCTCCATTGAAAAAGGGGATGTTTTGGTCATAACGCGGACAAGGAAGAAGATCAAGGTGGGGAGGCTGGTCCGGATGCATGCCGACCAGATGGAGGATGTGACCAATGCCCATACAGGAGATATTGTCGCGCTATTCGGTGTTGATTGTTATTCAGGAGATACCTTTACGGATCGGCGTTTGAACTACAGCATGTCTTCCATGTTTGTGCCGGAACCGGTCATCTCCCTGACCATAACCCCGGAGGACAATAAATCCCAGTCCAATATGTCCAGGGCCTTGAATAGATTTACAAGGGAGGATCCCACATTTAGATCTCATGTGGATCAGGAATCGGGCGAGACCATAGTATCCGGGATGGGGGAACTGCACCTGGAGGTCTATGGTGAGAGGATGAGGAGGGAGTTTGATTCCGCGGTCAGTACCGGCCTACCGCAGGTGGCATACAGAGAGGCCATAACCAAAATAGCGTCCTTTGATTACATCCACAAGAAACAGACAGGGGGGGCCGGCCAATACGGACGGGTGGCAGGGTTTATGGAACCTGCCGAAAGCGGGACATACGAATTTGTAAATAAAGTGAGGGGCGGGGCCATACCCACAGAATTTATTCCTGCCGTGGATAAGGGGTTTCAATCCTGCCTTGGAAAAGGTCAATTGATCGGGTTCCCTATCCTTGGTATGAAGGTGACCGTTAATGACGGCAAATCTCACAGTGTGGATTCCTCTGAGAGGGCCTTTAGTGCCGCTGCAATTGGTGCCTTCAAAGAGGCCTATATGAAGGCCAGACCGGTCATACTTGAGCCCGTGATGAAGGTATCTGTGGAAGGACCGTCAGAATTTCAGGGAAATGTCATGTCTTCCATCAATCAAAGAAGAGGGATCATTACAAGCTCTACGGAGGACGGGGTACTTACAACCATCGAGGCGGAGGTCCCACTGGCGAAGATGTTCGGATACTCCACTACCCTCAGGTCCCTGACACAGGGCAAGGCGGAGTTTACCATGGAGTTTTCTGCATATGCCAAGGTCCCAGACTCCATAGCAGAGGAGCTGAAATCAGAAATAAGGAAAAGATCAAAGGGAGAGGGGAAATCATGAAGGACTTTATTTCGGTCAGTCCGTTAAGGATACTTGAGAAGTCTTCAAGGAAGGGATTGGGCCCTGGAAACCTGGGGGTCCTTATTGCCCGGGCCGGGGTAGGAAAGACGGCCTGCTTGATACATATCGCATTTGATAAGATCTTTAGGCAGGAAAGGCTGGTTCACATTTCCCTCGAAGAAGGGCCGGAAAAGGTCACATCTTTCTATGACGTCATCTACCATGATCTTGTTCAGGCCTTAGACCTAATTGATGGTGATGATTATCGGATGATGATTGACAGAAACAGGATGATTCTTGCCTATCTAAATCAGAGTTTTGACATAGATCGTCTCCGAACCAACCTCACGAACTTGACTGAAAAGCTGGATTTCAGGCCCAATACCCTGATTGTGGATGGCCTTGATTTCGAAAAGGCCGAAAGGATTGTCTTTGAAGGCCTCCAGGGGATTGCCAAGGAGTTCCGGGTGGAGATTTGGCTCTCCGCCCTATCCCACCGCCATGTTACCCAGACCAATGAAAGAGGCATACCATATCCATGTCATGAACTGGATGATCTCTTTGGCCTTATTATTCAGCTACAGCCTGAGCCGACAGGGGTTTTCTTGAGGCTCTTAAAGGACCATGATAATCCCACGATCTCAGACGCCAATGTAAGGTTAGATCCCAACACCTTTTTGGCCCTGGAGTAGTCCGTTAATAGTAAATCTCGTGCTTTTTGTGGCAAGAATCAAACCGCCTGGCCCACAAACCTCATTGTCACAGGAAGTTACAAGTGACTAAAGTGAACTAAAGAGCCTAAAGCCCGTCCTGGCCTCCGGCTCGGAGAGCTCGTAGCGCCTACGGCTCGGAGAGTGCAACGCGATCTTCACTTTTGCATGAGTCTGCTTGTTATTACGCTCGTAGGAATTATGCAATGGAGCTAACAAGCCAGGTCTGGGCCAGGGGTAAGGATTCGTTTCACTCAATCTGTCTTAAGTAATTTGGCAGAATACCAAAACTTTAGATTACTTTAGCTCACTATTTGTGTTTATCCGGATTAGGGCATCTCCCATGGGAAGGGAAGAATAGGTGCAGCCTGAGAAGCCAAGACCTTTACTCGGGGTAATCCTGAGCCGCCGTATGCTGGTAACGCTTCTCATGGGCTTTTCCTGCGGACTGCCCCTCCTCTTGACCATAACCGTATTGCAGGCGTGGATGAAAGAGGAAGGGGTGGATCTGGCTCTCATAGGGATGATGGCCCTGGTGGGTATCCCTTACACCGTGAAGTTCCTCTGGGCCCCCTTTCTGGATCGTTTTACTCTGCCCTTTCTGGGGCGGAGAAGGGGATGGCTTCTGGTGGCCCAGTTAGCCTTGATCTTTTCAATTGCAGGATTGGGTTCTACCGATCCGGGGAATAATCCCTGGATGGTGGCCTTTGCCGCATTTCTCGTGACCTTTTTTAGTGCCTCACAGGATATTGTGGTGGATGCCTACAGGAGGGAAGACCTTACGGACGAGGAACTGGGGCTTGGTTCCTCCCTGTATGTAAATGGTTACAGGGTGGGGATGCTGCTGGCCTCAGGGGGTGGGCTGATCATGGCAGATCACCTGCCCTTTTCCGCTGTATACTTGATAATGGCGGCCTGCATGCTGCCAGGTGTCCTCACCACACTCCTGGCACGGGAGCCCGAGATTACCCTTGGGACCCCAAGGAGAATGAGGGAGGCAGTTCTTGATCCCCTGGTGGAATACTTCAATCGACAGGGCGCACTGTGGATACTGGCATTCATACTCTTCTATAAGATCGGTGATACCATGGCCAGTTCCATGACCATACCCTTCTATCTTGATATAGGATTTTCAAAGACGGAGATAGGCACGGTCGTAAAGCTCTTCGGGTTTTGGGCCACTGTCGCAGGCAGCCTGATAGGCGGCGTTATCATGATCCGTCTAGGGATCAGACGTTCCCTCTGGATCTTCGGATTCCTTCAGGCAATATCCACTGCATGTTTTGCACTCCTTGCCAGGATTGGCCACAGTATTCCTGCCCTCTCCGGCGTGATTGCCTTTGAGAATCTGAGTGGCGGCATGGGCACTGCCGCATATGTGGCATTTATGGCGAGCATTACAAACAAGAGATTTACCGCCACCCAATACGCGCTTCTCACCAGCCTGATGGGTGTCCCCCGGGTTATGGCTTCTGCCCCCACGGGCTTTTTGGCCAAGAATCTGGGGTGGGAGGGTTTCTTCATTGTGTGCACCGTTATTGCCATACCCGGGATGTTGCTTCTGCTCAAGTTTGCCCCCTGGACCCTGGACCCTGACCACTGACCACTGATCCCTGGTTGCTAATCATTGCTTACTGCTTACTTCTTACTGATCACTGATCTTCGCCTCCGATCGTGTCAAGCCAACGATAATCCTTGACAAGTGTCCATCATTGTGAACATTTTGGCCCTGCCTTTATTCAGTTTTTCGGTGTCTTTATGGATTCATAAACCGCCAGAAATCTCGGGATTTCGGGTGACGCCTTGCAGATAACTGTTTAAAACAATTTCTCAATTTCCTGTAAAAAGCACTTCTTGGAGACGTATCATGTCTTAAGAGGGAGAA
>JAUUVE010000111.1 GCA_030589715.1 Desulfobacteraceae bacterium
CCATGTCTCAGATATCAAATACCTTGTCGGCTTTATCGGATCTGTCTTTCTCTCATTGCTTTATGTCTGTTTCCACCCCAGATCCTTACGAATGGATGACACCATCTTATATATGCAGAAAACAGGGGTGGATGCACTTCCTATTGTTGGTCTAATCAGTTTTCTTCTTGGCCTTATTATGGCCTTTATGTCGGCGGTTCAGCTGGAGCAATTTGGGGCCAACATTTACGTGGCGTCGCTGGTAAGCCTGGCAATGGTCCGTGAACTAGGCCCCATCATGACGGCCATTATCGTGGCAGGAAGATCGGGTTCAGCCTTTGCCGCAGAGATAGGGACGATGAAGATCTCTGAAGAGGTTGATGCGCTCTTTACCATGGGTTTTGACCCGACTCGCTTCTTGGTAGTTCCCAAGATAATCGCCTCCGTTATTATGGTGCCGATCCTGACGTTGTTCTCCGACCTATTTGCCATGGCTGGAGGACTTGTGGTAGGGGTCTTCATGCTTGATTTGACCGCCAATGCCTATATCGGACAAACCATCAAGACCTTGAAGCTCTTTGATGTGTTTTGGGGTCTCGCTAAGGGCGGCGTATTTGGTTTTCTCATAGCCTGGATTGGTTGTCTCAGGGGGTTCCAAGTCAAAGGTGGGGCAGCATCTGTTGGTCAAGCCACCACCTCAGCCGTTGTCAGCAGCCTTTTCTTGATCATTTTGTCTGATTCGGTATTTACCGTCATTCTTCGTTACTGGGGTTAGGATAGGATAAATCATGGGCAGACAGGCCATTATCAGGGTCAAAGATATGGTTGCAAAATATGGGGAGGAGGTTATCCTGGAGCACATATCATTTGATGTCTATGAAGGAGAGATATTCGTTATCCTGGGAGGAAGCGGATGCGGCAAGAGCACATTGATGAAACACGTAATCGGACTTATTCCACCCCACTCAGGGAAGATAATTGTTGATGGCGATGAGATTTCCAACTGTGATGAGACAACACTGCAAAGGGTGTTTAGGAAGATCGGGGTCCTGTACCAGAGCTCTGCCCTCTTGGGATCTATGACGCTGGCCGAAAATGTAGCATTACCCGTTAAGGAATATACGGATCTACCCCGGGAATCGATAGATACTGTCGTTAGGATGAAGCTGAATCTGGTTAATCTGGACGGTTATGAAAATTATCTCCCCTCTGAACTGAGTGGTGGAATGAGAAAGAGGGCAGGGTTGGCAAGGGCCATGGCCCTTAACCCCAAGATCCTGTTTTTTGACGAACCCTCAGCAGGTCTCGATCCGGTGACCTCAGCCGAACTGGACGACCTTATTATCCATCTAAACAAGGCCCTTGGAACTACTATGGTTATTGTGACTCATGAGCTTCAAAGCATCTTTGCGGTGGCACACAGGGTCATAATGCTGGATAGGCGTACGAGGGGAATAATCGCGGAAGGAGATCCCAAGTATTTGAGGGAGTACAGCCAGAATTCATTCGTCAAACAGTTTTTCAATCCCCGGGCCCACGACATGGCCGTGGCTTGAGTGTGGGGTCAAGTATGGCTTCCCAGAAGACAAAACTAGCTGTTGGGCTTTTTGTTACAAGCGGAATTATTATTGCACTGTTGGCCGTTTTCTTGCTGGGTATGTCCCGTTTCTTGGAGAAGGGGCAATATTATGTGACCTATTTCAATGAATCGGTTCAGGGCCTTCAAAAGGACTCTCCGGTAAAATACAGGGGAGTAACTAGCGGCCGGGTGACAAGTATAGGGGTTGCCCCTGATTCAAAGTTGATACAGGTGGTATTAAAGATCGAATCCGGCCAAGCCCTGGACACTAATATCGTGGCCCAATTGAAGGATGTGGGGATTACCGGGAGTATGTTTATTGAACTTGACCGCAAAGAAAAGGGTGAGCCTGACCGCTCCCCCCCTATCAGCTTTCCAACGGAGTATCCCGTTGTGGCCTCAAAACCATCTGAGATCAGGAAGTTGCTCAGAGGTATTGAGGACTTTCTAAAACAGATAAGCTCTCTGGACCTCAAGGGAATTTCTGACAAGGTAAAGCTGACCCTGGACAGCGCAAACCGGATGATCGCTGATGCCGATGTAAAAGGCATCTCCACAAGCGTGGTGTCCTCTTTAGATAGAATAGACCATATCTTTGATAGGGAGAGGTGGGACAGGATCTTGACTTCTATTGGAGAGGCGGGGCGGTCGCTCAATGCCTTAATGGATAGGGCGGAGAGGAGTGTGGGTCGAATGGAAAGCACCCTTGTTAGGTTTGAGGGGATAGTTGAGGAAAATCGGCAACCCATCAAGGCGGCAGTTAAGGATCTTGAGAGGGCCATGAAAAATGCAAACATTTTTTTAGAGAAGGGGGCATCACTGGCCAGCGGAACAGACGACTCCCTTATGTATCTTAAGCGTTACCTACTGGTAGTGGCCCAAAACCTGGCAAAGGCAACCCAAAACCTGAACCGTCTAATCGGGCTCCTTGCTGACCAACCGTCTCAACTGATATTCGGGGAGGCCCCTGTTCCCCGGAAGGTGGAGCCAAAGACCCACGAAGATTAACGGAGATTGTCTATGAATCGGTATAAGAAGATGTCTATTCTACTCCTGGTCCTTCTTATGGGTTCATGTCTGGGCCTCAAAGGGCCAAACAAAAAGATCGAGTTCTATACCCTCGAATATGAACCTCCTCAAGTAACAGGCCTCCAACCCCTCCCTTTTGTTATCAGGCTGGTTCGTTTCAGCGTTGCCCCGGCATACAATACCAATCAAATGATTTACAGGGATAGGTCATTTAGAAGAGAGGCCTATGTCTATCATAAATGGCGTGTCAACCCCGGAGATCTTGTCACCTATTTTTTGAGCAGGGATATGAAACAATCCGGTCTATTCAAGGCCGTCCTTCCCTATGACAGCGCCTTTCCCTCATCCTTTGTAGTGGAGGGTTCGGTGGATCAATTCTTTGAATGGGACACAAAGAAGAGCTGGAAGGCGGTCTTGACAGCCAGTATTACTTTGATGGCAGAAGATGAGCCGGATATTAGTAAGAGGGTCCTTTTCCAAAAGACCTATGGCAAAAAGGAGGTGTGTAGACAGAAAAACCCGGGGGCCCTGGCTGAGGCAATGAGTCGGGCCATGGCAGGAGTTTCAGAGGAGATCATTAAGGATGTTTACTCCCATCTGAAGAATCGCACCCAGGGGAGGTAGATGGTGGCTTGATTTATGCGTTTGACTCGGCGGTCTCTTTGATTATCCTCTGTTTCTTGAGTGCAAAGCAGACGGGGGAAGCAATTAGTTTTAGATCAAGGGGTTTGTTTAAATAATCTATAGCACCATATTTCATGACCTCTTTTGCCAGGTCCAGGTCTTGGAGGCCGGTGATGACAACCACACCCACCTGATACGATCTCTTTCTTATTTCTTTGAGTACTTCCAGGCCTCCCATCCCGGGCATCTTGAGATCCAAGAGCACTAGGTCATGGTGCTGTGCTGTAAGTATCTCTAGTGCCTCTTCTCCGCTATAGGCGGTGTCTATGTCATAGCCCTCTTGAGCCAGAAACTCTTCAAGTACATTGCAGATAGCAGGTTCGTCGTCTACTATCAATATCCTGACTAGGTTTTGGTTCTTCATAATCTCCAGGATATTCCAAATAACGGTCTTTGGATTGCCTACCTGTACGTTTTAAATTATTACCAATAATTTCAACATACAAAGAAAGCAGGAATTTTACAAGTCTAAACCTCCACTTCTTTCCATTTCTCCCGCAGGGTGGTGTATCGGACCAAGGCCCCCAAGGCCCGTGCTGCACGCTCAGCCCCAGGAAAAACCAGCACTCCTCGCTCGAGAAGTCCCCTGATTGCTGGATCGTCGAGGCTTCCAAATGTATAACCCACACAAGGTTTGGCGGTCTTTTTAGCTAAGCGGACTATGGATTCACACTGAGAGTCGATCAGATTTGCATATTGGTTTATGACCTCCTCCTCTGAAAGGCCCATTTGTTCCAAACCCCTTTTGATGACCTGCCATGCGGAGAGGAAATAGATCAATAACATGTCGGCATTTTTTTCGTCAATGAGCAGCTTTGGAATGTTAAAGAAGAAGTCATCGGGATGCTTGCTAAATGTAAGATCTACCGGGTTGTTGACACTGCCCGTATGGGGAACAAATGGGGCCAATTTCTCAACGGTCTCCTCTGATAGAGAAGGCAGCTCAAGACCGGCCCTTCCGCAGGAATCCGCTGCAGCCGCCCCTGGGCCGCCCGAATGGGTCTGAATCACGACCCTGCGCCCTTTGGGCCTTGGGAGAGAGCCCAGTGCCCAGCAATAGTCAAATAGCTCTGTAATTGATAGTGCACGGATTATCCCGGCTTGGCGAAACACTCCGTTATAAAGCTCGTCGGGGCCGGCCAAGGCACCGGTATGGGAGAACCCCGCCCGCTTGCCTGTCTCAGAGCCACCAACATAGAGGGCCACAATGGGCCTTTGAGGAGTAATCGACTTTGCGGTTTTTACAAACTCCTTTCCCCGCTTGATCCCTTCGATGTAGAGGGCTATGACCTTTGTATGGGGGCAGACACCCAGATACTCCATGCAATCAACAAGGTCTATATCTGCCTCGTTTCCAACGCTGAAGGCCGTACTGAACCCGAGGCCGAATCCGGAGAGGTAGTTAAACATCTGGGTGATAAAGCTCCCGCTCTGGGAGGCCAGACCAATGAAGCCTGCAGGACCTTCATGGGGGATAAAGGTGGTGTTCAGTTTTTGATGCGGGTTTGCCACACCGAGCCCATTGGGGCCCAAGACACGAATACCATATCTGCGGGCAATCTCCACGAGCTCATTTTCCAGATCAACCCCGTCACCGCCTACCTCTTTGAAACCCCCGGAGACCACAATAGCATGTTTGATCCCCTTTTGGCCGCACTCCTCCAGTGTTCGATTCACGATGGGGGCGGGCAGGACCACCACCGCCAGATCCGGGACATCCGCCAGATCCCGGACGCTCCGGTATGCCTTGAGGCCCTGTACCTGTTTTTCCTTGGGATGGACTGGGTAGACGGTCCCTTCAAAACCCATAGACCTGACAGACATCAAGAGGTTGGTTCCCATGGAAGATATATTGTTGGATGCCCCAAAAAAGGCGATGCTCCTGGGGTTGGCAATGCGGTAAAGAGGACTTTCTCCAATTGAGCTCAGCATATTTGTTCCTTTCAAAGGGGAAGCTCCTTTGGCATTGGTCTTTCTCATTCCTCTGCCAAGTGCCACAGGGATGGCAGGGAGGGTGAATGAATAGATGAGAACAGGCAGTTTGTCAATGCCGAAGGAGCTTGGCCTTATGGTGTCAGGATCTTCTCGTAATTTCTAAGTTCCTTTTCCGTCTGGGTGATCTTATCTTCAAGGGCCTCAACCGCCATTAACTGATGGGGTCTTACTGAATGGGGAGGCAAGGCTAGTTCGCGTTCCATCAGTTCTGACTTTAGGGCCATCAGTTTTTCCAGAAGGCCATTTTTCCTCAGCCGGACCTTCTCCTCAGCCCTTCTAACCTCTTTTACAAATTGGGCCACCTTTTGGAAGTCTTTCCTGAATCTAATGGGTTTTCCTTCCCCATCCTTCATATTGGTTCCCGTGCAACTGTCCGCACCTGCTGGCAGTACCTTCATGATACCTTCGTAGACATTTGTGGGTGAAAGGCCCCCGCCCAGAATTACCGGAATTTCACCCTGGATGACCAGGTTACGGGCCATGTCCCAGTCAGGCGTCTTTCCGGTGATGCCGACATACCCCTTAACAGGCTCTTTCCCTAGCCAGGTGTCTATTAGGAGGATGTCACTAACAGGCTGAAAGGCCAAAGCGATCTTGAGGACGGGAAACTCAGGCCATGCCCTTTTCCTGGGGACAGGGACTGAACGGATGATCCCTATTTGAGGAAATTTCTCCTTCAGTCGGGATTGGTACTGGATGAATGGACCCAGGTCCGTTTCATGGCCTTGCTCGTCTGTCAGGTTGTTACAAAAATGGACGAAAGTGGGCCGATAGTAGTCCAGGGCCTTGTAAAGGATTTCGCTCTCCTGGAAGAGGGGTATGAGGCTGTTCTTGCTATCCGTTCCCTGGGTGAGACCCATGGCCTCCTTCAAGGTGGGTATACACCACTCGTCTTTGCTGAGTATGACGCTTCCCAGGTGGTCCACCCCTATTTCAATACACTTCTCGGCCTCATTGGGAGTTTGAATTTCATATATCTGAACTATCATTATTTGGGCTCCATAAGTAGATTGATTGATGTCTGACTTCTGTAACGACCATCCGCCCTCACCATAGTCATCTTCCTTTTAGGCGGAAGTACCAAGAGGGTATGTGCGTGATTCTTTACTATTGATTCCGGATTGATGTCAAAAGAATATGGAGGATGGAAGGGGAGGGAGCCTGTTTGGCCAACCTGGTGGGGAAGGTCAGGAAGATGGTGTGATCGAAATGAACCTTGAGTACTTCCTACTCAGGTCGCGAGTGGATACCCACTTGTATTCCTCGCAGAACTCCTTCCAGATCAGGGATAGGGTTTCTTTGAGGATTGATGCCGCCTCTTTGTCAGATCCGGATGCGTAGGACATGAAAAATTGAATAAATGTGTCCTCAAACCCATCCATTGGGTATGGAGGCCTCTTTTTGCCGGACCTGAGTTGACGAAGAAGGGCTCTTGCGTGAGAC
>JAUUVE010000361.1 GCA_030589715.1 Desulfobacteraceae bacterium
TCACACCGAACCGATGCTGCTCATCAATTACCACCAGACCCAGTCTCGCAAAAGAGAGGCCCTCCTGAATTAAGGCCTGGGTGCCTATAATCAGATTATATTCCCCATTCTTGATCTTCTCATATCTCTTTAGCCGATCAGACCTGCTTAGCGTACCGGTCAAGATGACTGGGCAAAATCCCATGCCCTTGGGCAGAGAGGAGAAATATCCGTAATGTTGTTGGGCCAATACCTGTGTCGGTACCATTATTGCCACCTGCCAGTTGTTTAGGATAGCTATATATGAGGTCACGGCAGCCACAACCGTCTTGCCGCATCCCACATCTCCCTGGAGCAGTCGATTCATGGGCTTACCAATAGCCAGGTCGTCTACTATCTCCCTGATAGTGCGGAGCTGGTCTCGTGTTAGGGAAAAGGGGAAATAGTTCCGCAGGCGGTCTTCCAGATCATCAGGGATCGATAAGACCGGCCCTGTCCTTTCCTCAGAGGAGATCTTCCTGAAGACAATATTGAGCATTACCTGGAAAAAATGATCAAAGGTGAGTCTCCTATGCCCCTTTGTCTTGTATTGGTTAAGGAGATCAATGGATGAGCCATCGGGTGGGAAATGAACATCCCTGAGGGCTTCCCCAAGCCCTGGGAGATCAAGCCGATGGATCGTCTCATTCGGAAGAATCTCCACTATAGCCTCCTGACCCTGATCCATGGTCTGGCTGATCAAAGATCTCAAGACTTGCCCTGAAACCCCCTTGACCGTTGGATAGACAGGGTAAAAACCTAGAGATACTCGCTCCTTGGCACCACCTACTACAGTGATATCAGGGTGAATCATCTGCCTCTTGCCGTGATTCAACTGGATACGCCCATAGGCCATGAGTGTCTGCCCCTTCCTGGTGTAGCGGCTCAGATGGGCCTTTCTGTAGTTAAACCAGAGGAGTTCCAAAGGGGCTGTTTCGTCCTGGATGATGATTCTGAAAAGGCGTCTCCCGCTAGAAAAAAGCCTCTCCCCTCCACCGGAGATAACGGCACCTTTTACCAGTGCTGGAATACCATGGCAGGCCCTGGAAATATGCAGTACCTTACTCCGGTCTTCATATCGGATGGGCAAGAAAAGTAGAAGGTCGATGAGGGCATGGATGCCTTTCCTGGCCAGGAGTTGGGCCCTCTTGGGACCGATCCCTTTCAGGGCAGTAAGGGGTTGTTTTAGCGTTGGAACTTCTTTGAGGCGGGTTGCAAATGATCGGATCACATCGATGCCTATTAGCAAATCGCAGGTTGAGTTACAAGAGAAATGATTTGACAATAATAGTCTGAGCTAATTAGAATAGAGGATAATTGAATATCAGTTAAATGGGGCTGGATCCAATGAAACAAGCTGGGGAAAAAGGAAAATATGCCGAGGCAGGTGTCGATATCGAGGCGGGTAACAGGCTTGTAGAACTCATACGGCCGATCGTCAGCAAGACCTTTAGGTCTGGTGTCATCACAGATATAGGTGGTTTCGGCGGGCTCTATTCATTAAATGTGGAGCACATCAAGAATCCAGTGCTCGTCTCCTCTACAGATGGTGTAGGCACGAAGCTAAAGATAGCGTTCATGCTGGACAAGCACGACACTGTGGGTATCGATCTTGTTGCCATGTGCGTCAATGACATCATGGTGGAGGGCGCTACCCCGCTTTTCTTCCTGGATTATCTATCTATGGGAAAACTGGATGTAGAAAAGGCCCAAGATATCATTAAGGGGATTACAGCGGGCTGCCTTGAAGCCAAGTGCTCGCTCATCGGGGGAGAGACCGCGGAAATGCCCGGGTTTTACTCTGAAGGGGAGTACGATCTTGCAGGGTTTGTGGTGGGGCTGGCCGACAATGAAGAGCTCCTGGATGGTTCTGAGGTTGCAGTTGGCTACCAGATCATCGGAATCGGGTCCAGCGGGCTACACAGCAATGGTTATTCGCTGGCACGAAAGATTTTTTTTGAGGGCCTCAACATGTCGGTGAATGACTATGTACCGGATTTTGGCAGGACCCTCGGGGAGGAGCTCTTGGAGCCCACCCGAATATACGCCAGGGCCATTAGTAACCTGAGAAGGGACTTCCATATCTATGCCATATGCCATATCACCGGGGGCGGACTGATTGATAATCCCCCCCGCATGCTCCCAGGGCGCTGTAAGGCCGTCATCGATAAGTCAAGTTGGTCTCCTCCTCCCGTATTCCCATACCTCCAAAAAGCGGGACAGATATCAGATCGGGGAATGATGCAGACCTTTAATAATGGCCTTGGCCTGCTTATTGTGGTAAGCGAGGAGGAGACGAGTGAAGTGCTATTGAGGCTCAAGGCAATGGGAGAGACCGCCTATCTTGTGGGCTTCGTAGAAGAGAGGGATGAAGATGAGGAGCCGGTCCAATTTGTGGGAACGTGATCTCTGTCTGGCCCTGGGGCATAGGTATCGACAGGGGTATGGTCATGCACTAATTAAGACCTGATATACCCCCTAAGTAAATGTAAACGCATAATATCTATTGGAGTTAACCATGTTTGGATTAGGTCCCACCGAATTAATCATCATCGCCGTCATAGTCCTCCTAATATTTGGAGCCAAGCGACTTCCTGACATCGGAAAAGGTGTGGGAGGTGCTATCAGGGAATTCAAAAATGTCAAGAAGGAACTGAGCTCGACAGAGACGGATGACAAAGATCAGGAAGGCGATGCGGCCCAAAAGGCGAAGGATGAGTCGCCGGCCCTGGAGGCCAAGATAGTTGACAAGGTCCTGGAGCAAGTGCCGGGTGTGAAAAAGGCCATGGATATCAAGAAGAAGGCCGACAAGATAAAGGAGCTCCTCAAATGAACCCCAACACCTGCGATGGAGGAGATTCGGTTTGGAGGAAATAGTAGATATCCTCCAGAAATGTAGAAAAATCGCAATTGTAGGGCTCTCGCCAAAAGATTCCAGGGACAGCAACAGGGTAGCACTATACCTCATGGGGCGGGGGTATGAAGTAGTACCTGTGAACCCCGGGCAGAGGGAAATATTGGGGAAACCCTGCTTCAAATCGCTGAAGGATATACCCTTTGGGGTGGACATGGCCAATCTATTCCTTAACCCCAGCAGGGTTCCTCCGGTAGTAGACGAGGCGATCGAGATAGGTGTACGCGCAATCTGGATGCAATTAGGCGTGGTGCATAA
>JAUUVE010000325.1 GCA_030589715.1 Desulfobacteraceae bacterium
GACCGGTTTGTGCTGGTCACTTCTGCCCTGCACCTGCCTCGGTCTATGGCCCTCTTCAGGAAGCTGGGAATGGACCCAATCCCAGGGCCTGCAGAGGTGCCCCCCAAGCAGAAGAGGGGATTGACCCCTCGCTCATTCTTTCCTCAAACCGAGGCGCTTGATAGATCATCACGGGCCATACATGAGTATCTGGGCCTGATCTGGGCAAGGCTGAGGGGGCAGATCTGATTTGGGAAGGAGGTCTCGGGGAATGTAGATCTACCCTGACTGTCCTTCTTGGCTGTCATCATCAGAGAGGGGCCATAGCCGCCCGGTTTATAGATATTTTTGATATTCTCTTTATTAAAGATAGGAAATATCAACAGGAGATGTGCGCATGATACGGAAGTGGGTTGCTGCCCTGATATGCCTCTTTGTCTCGGTAACCCTCATTTTCAGCGTACCCTGGGCCAGTGAACCCCTGGAGATTTGGGTTAGCATACTACCCCAGAAATATTTCCTAGAGAAGATTGCCGGGGGACTGGCAAAGGTCTCTGTAATGGTGCCGCCGGGGGCCAATCCCGCCACTTATGAGCCAAGACCAGCCCAAATGAGGAGGATGGCACGCTCAAAGATCTATTTTGCTATTGGCGTACCCTTTGAAAGGGTGTGGCTTAAAAAGGTTGCCGCTGTTAACCCGGAGATGCAGGTGGTCCATACGGATAGGGCTATTAAGAAGCGGGCGATGGTATCCGGACATCATCACGCGGAAAGAGATCCTCTTAAGAAGAGACAGCCCAGAGGTATAAGAGGCCATGGAGAGACCACCATGGATCCCCACATCTGGCTCTCTCCGCCCCTCGTCAAGATACAGGCCAGGGTCATGGCGGATGGACTCATAAGGATTGACCCAACTCACAAAGGAATGTATGAGGACAATCTCAAAGACTTTGAAGCGGAACTTGACCAGCTAGACTCAGAGCTAAGGAGAATTTTTAAGCGAAAAGGCCAGGGGAGAGAGTTTCTTGTTTTTCATCCTTCCTGGGGGTACTTTGCAGATACCTATGGATTAAGGCAGGTTTCGGTAGAGACGGAGGGGAAGGAGCCGTCCGCCTCTGAGATGGCAGGATTGATCAGATATTGCAGAGACAAGGGGATCAAGGTTATTCTTGTTCAACCCCAGTTCTCAGCAAAGAGTGCAAAGACCATTGCCAGGGAGATAGGGGCAAAGGTTGTCTTTGTTGATCCCCTCCATGAACGCTGGGGGGAAAACCTCCTGTCGGTGGCGGCAGAGGTGGAGGCTGCACTGAGGTGAGTATTGCCGACCTCATCAACCGGTCACTCCAGCGAAACCACCATTGCTCATTTCGCCATGACGAATGAGTCTCAACGGACTAGAGTGATACAAAAAGATGTGTCTGTTGCTGTTAGCGGTAAAATCCCATCCCAGGTATAAGCTGATCCTCGCGGCCAACAGGGATGAATACTATGAACGGCCCACTGCCGAGGCGACCTTCTGGGAAGGGACTCCATGGCTCCTTGCGGGCCGTGATCTGAGAGCCGGGGGGACATGGCTGGGCATTACCACAAAGGGAAGGATTGCGGCGATTACCAACTACAGAGATCCTGCCTCGGTTAGAGACAATACACCCTCACGGGGGGAGCTGGTAAGCAAGTTCTTGCTGGGAGGGGAAAGTCCGACGGACTATCTTGAGGGTCTGGAGCAGAAAGGGCGTGATTACAACGGGTTCAATCTAGTCTTCGGGGAGAAACAGAATCTCTACTGGTATTCAAACCGGGGCGATGGGGGGCGTTCCCTTGGACCTGGCATATATGGTTTGAGCAACCACCTGCTGGATACTCCGTGGCCCAAGGTCACTCGGGGAAAGATGGGTATGACACGCCTCGTTTCAGGGGGGCAGGAGCCCCGTCCGGAGGAGCTATTCAGTCTGCTTATGGATCGTCATATCCCGGATGACGAAAGCCTCCCTGATACTGGGGTGGGCCTTCAATGGGAGAGGGTCCTATCGCCCCTCTTTATCGCCAGCCCCCATTATGGGACCCGATCCTCGACCCTCATACTTATTGACCAGGACGATCGAGTGACCTTTATTGAAAGGACCTTTGATTCAGACCCGGATCACCCCAAAACGGTAAAATACCAATTCCAGATCGAGGCGTGACCCATTGCCTGAATCTGCTGGCCCCGGGTCTGAGCATAAGAAAGAATCAAGGTCAAAGAAAACGGACAAGTCCCACCACCCCTATGACAATCAGGTATATGGCCACGACATAGTTTAGCACCCGTGGGGCTATCAGGATCAATATCCCGGCAACAATGGAAATGATCGGTACTAATGGTACAGTCATGCTTGCCTCCTAAGATGCAGGGAGACCTTTGAAAAACGCCCCCTTTTACCCGATTTCCGCGCCTGCCCCGCCTGCCCTGTTAAATTCACGTAAGTGACAGCGCAGCGCATTTAACCGGGGTAACTCCGGAAGATGGTACGGGGTCAGACTCAAATTTTAATCCTCGAAATACTGAATGTATTCCTGTGGTTAAAATTTTCGCCTTCCTTGAACTCAAACAAAATTGAACGTTTTTCAAAGGCCTCGCAGGTTTAGACCAAATTGGCTGGAAACCCGATTGGGGACACCAGCTCACAGCATCTCTCATTCTGCGCCTGATAAACTGCGTGGTGACTCATACCCAAAATCCGACTCCCAATTGGGATGTGTATCATAATCAGGAGTTCGCCAGTTGGAGGCCTTAAAGGTCTCACATGATGACAAAACCATACATGCGAGCAGCAGCAATGGCAAAATGAATCTTCCCGAAACCTTCTTTATCCTTTCCATACTTGATCACCTAACCATTATTCTTATCCGTTGAAGCGTTCACAGGTTCAGAGTTCAGGGTTACCTTTATTTCGTTGGCCTTGTTTGTAGGCCAGCAAGTACTTGACCTGCCCGCTCGTGCCTTAACTCCCATTTGTTTCTTCAACCATGTCGTGAATAGCCCCAATAACCTGTTCTTTCCATGTATTCTCAGATCTCGCATGGCAGGCGGGTGAAACCACGAATGGCAGCGCGCCCTGTCACACTCCCCTAACACGGTAAAGTTGTGTCCGGCATGATCATACACGTCCTGAACCTCTGAACCTTTGAACCCCTGAACCCCTGAACGGTCACCCTTTAACATATATATGAGCCCGGGTAAAGGGTCAAGATTTTCATTTTCCTTTTAAAAAAAATTTGATAATGATAATCCTTCTTTCAGATGTCGATTCTGGGCTGTTCCCCATTCCCACTTGAGATGTCATTGAGATTTGTGACCCACACCTTATGGCCATTGCGGCTGATGGAGGGGGATTCTCCATGGAATATATGCTTGTCTCAAAGGCCGGTTTCCGTGATCTTGTAAAGAGGCTGATCCAGCGAGATGGGGAGGTGAACGGAGTTGTGAGAAGAGGCACTGCCTTTTCATACGGCACGCTCGAGAATGCGGATGATCTCTGCCTCGA
>JAUUVE010000362.1 GCA_030589715.1 Desulfobacteraceae bacterium
TATTCCCTGGCCCAGACCGAGTTCATAACGTGTTCGATTTTTTAACCAAAATTCAGACTATTTCACCAGACGCAGCGATTAACACCTGAGTCGCACCAGGGCGGGCCAACCATTCACCATTCCATCACTCCATCACTCCAATACTGGTTTACCCTTTAGATCACAACTTCCTTCCCCTTGAATAACCTTTCTTCCTTCAGATACATCCCTTTAGGGTCAACCTGCTCCCGCAATACGTGCAATTCCTTTTCACTGGGAGGATCCAGGGGTCTCACGTCCTTATGGACCTTCAGGTCAAATTGAACACCCTCTCTTACCTCCCGAACCGATGACACGGGGTTATAGGCCCTGAGCACCATCTCCCCCTGCTCATAAAAATGAAAAAGGCCCAGGGTGGTCACAACCGCATGCGGACCCGTGTTGGGCCTCAGGCCTGATGTCATGCGATCGTCCTTCCCCTTGAGGTAGCCGGGGGTAGTAATGAAATCGACCTTTTCAGGGAACCGCCTTTTATCATGTTCCAGAATAATCACTGTCTTGGGTGCCAGGCTCCCAAAGTCACAGGCCCCCCCGCTCCCCCCAAAACGCATCTTGGGGG
Organism: Desulfobacteraceae bacterium; assembly: GCA_030589715.1. Taxonomy (GTDB): domain Bacteria; phylum Desulfobacterota; class DSM-4660; order Desulfatiglandales; family Desulfatiglandaceae; genus JABMQV01. The sequence goes on from JAUUVE010000362.1 coordinate 599, forward strand.
ATGCGTAATCCCCGATACAGGTCGTATTTATGTTGCCATAACGATCAACTGAAGCCGCCGACAAAAGGGCCATGTCGGCCCTCCCACCATGAAGGACCATCCCCAGCGTATCGAAGGAGTCCCCTAACAGGGCGGAACTTGAGTTGACCACCGGATCGCCCGTAAAGAAAGGAATACGATCAGGGATCTTGTCCAGGACGGCACCCCCTTCATAACAGATTGTGATGCCAGGGGCGTGGAGACATTTAGCCAGTAAGGATACGATGATGGGCCATTGGGTACCGACCATCAGGACACTTTTATCCTCTATCAACCTGGCGGCAGACACGATCATTTGCTCAATTAACGTGACCGGTTCCCTTGTCTCAGGCATGTGGCACCCCAAAATGAGTGGTGAGTCTGCCATAGGAAACAGGATCTGACTCAAACCTCTCAGGGCGAAGGGCCTCCAACCTATCTTGCCCGAGCAACTTCAAATAATCCTTTCGGTCTCTTATGCCATAAACCCACTTTTTCATAAATTCCCGAAACAGCTCCTCGGTTCGCGTCTCCTTCTCATAATAGGCATTATAGGGCCAATCCATATCATAATAACCGGCCATGGGTGCGGGATGGCTTCCCCATGGTTCTTTTACCACTGCGCTTACACGAAACGCTGGCACAAGGGTGCGGTTAGGATCTCGGATAACAATGTCCGTATCTACAATTTCCTCAGCGCATATGATGAGCTTTTCGCAGCTCTGTAACCCGTAACGAACCTCTCCTAACATACCCCATGCCTGGGCGTTGCCATAGGGATCGGATCTTTGAACCTGCATTATACCAACGTCGTGCTTGATCGGTGGGACAAGGCAGACCCGCTCACCGGTAAATGGGGATTCTTCAAATTTCAGCCTGTTTTTGACCCCGGAATTACTTTGTTCCCAGTCAAACCCTGACCCTAACATGGTCTTGGTCGCGACATAGGGCAGATCCAATGCGCCTGCAAAATAGGCCAGATTCAGGGCCAAGATGGAATACTCCTCTATCTCGACCTTACGGGGAGCATGCTTGGTCAAGGCGCGAACAAAGCAGTGTGCCGTGGCCGGCAAGGGATTCCAGGTAAAGGTAGTAATCAAGTGGCTAATCACCCCTGCCCCTATCATCTGATCCACAAGTATCAAGGCCGCACACTTGGAGACCGTGAGGTCTCTCTTGCCCTGTCTTATTATCTCATGGGCCGCGGCAAATGGCTCCTGCTGGATAAATCCTCCCAGATAGAGGACATCTCCGTCTGCCACATACCGGTCTATGGCCTCGGACATGGACATAAGTTTATTGTCCTTTGACATGTTGGCCTTTTTGCCCTCTTGCATTAGATTTTGAAAAAATGACTTTAGGACAAAGACAAATGCCCCTTACAAGATGTCACTTGGACAGACTGGCATATTCTTTTCTGATAACACGTTTTAGTTGTTTGCCCGAAGGAGAGTAAGGAATCTCATCTACAAAAATAACCTCTTTGGGCTTCTTATAGGAAGCAAGCCTCTCTCCCACAAAATCTATAATATCCTCTTCGCGGATATGGGCATTTTCCTTTTTCACCACATAGGCCACGATCTTTTCACCCCAGTCCGCGTCCGGGACTCCAATTATCGAGACATCGAAGAGTTCGGGATGGCCATACAATACCTCCTCGATCTCTGCAGGATAGATATTTACTCCGCCCGAGATGATCATGTCCACGGCACGATCCACTATGTAATAGTATCCTTCTTCATCTACCCTCCCCATGTCACCTACGGTAAAATAGCCATTATGGTAGTTTTCCTGTGTTGCCCCTGGATTCCCGTAATACCCATCCAGAAGGAAATCACTCATTACATACATGATTCCGGGTTCTCCCATGGGAACTTCGTTCCTGTTCTCATCAAGCAGTTTGATGTCACACCCCATGGCCGGTATCCCGCAACTCCCGGGCTTTCTGAGTTGATCCTCCGGCCTCATATAGGTAATACAACTGGTTTCTGTGGCCCCGAAAAACTCAAATATCTTACCCCCTCCAAAATACTCCACGGCCTTCTTCACCAGGGGAAAGGGAAACGACTCCCCCCCAACGGTCATGACCCTGATGGAGGATATGTCATAGCTTTCTCTCACCTTGACGGGCAGATTCAAGACCCGATTAAGCATGGTAGGGACCACCCACATCGTGGTTACCTTATGCTCCTGGGTAAGGCGAAGGAATTCTTCGGCCTCAAAGCGGGGCATGATGACCACCGTATTCCCCAGGATCAGAGAAAACGCCGCCCATGCATATGGTGCTGCATGATAAAGGGGACCGGCCACAAGGTGGGTGTCATCATGGGTGGTTTCAAAGGTATGGGCGTACCCAAGCAAGCTGTTCAGCCGGTCCCTGCTCTTTCTAAAGACACCCTTTGGTCTCCCCGTGGTACCGGAGGTATAGATCAGTGAGGAGGCCACCCCACGAGAGTCCGTCTTTACTTGTGGAGGCGTATCAGGAGTCTCTTTTATGACCTCATCCAGATCCAGAACACCTGAAACCTGCGATCCTCCAAGACAGATATATGTAAGGGGAGGAA
>JAUUVE010000404.1 GCA_030589715.1 Desulfobacteraceae bacterium
ATGAAGAAGATCCTGAAGAATTATCCAGGGTATATGAAGACAATTGTCCCGAAAGATGCTTACAAGGGTATGACTGAAGATGTGCCCACCGTTGGCACCGTGACCTCCCTTATCTGTTCGGCCGATCTTTCCGACGAGATGGTCTACCGGATCGTTAAGTCCATCTTTGAGAACCTGGACGAGCTGGCCAGGATCAAGAAGAAGGCCATTGCCGAGGTGAGTCTGGAAAATGCCCTCAAGGGGTGTAAGATTCCCATTCATCCCGGGGCCAAACGTTACTATGATGAACATGGTGTGAAGGTGAAGTAAGCGAGGGCATAGTTCATGGAATGGGGGGATGGGGGAGATTCCCTCTCCTCCCTTTCTGCATTATGGGGAAAGGCGGTTTCTTTTGGAAGAAAAAGTGAGCTACGAAGAAGTGAGGGACGTGACTGCTCTGGAGTGGTTTCTTCGGCAGAAGGGGTTGACCCCTCATCTGATCATAGCCATCATTATTGCCGGGACAGGGATCTCGCTCTCCCTTTATCACCTTTTTACAGGATACGCTGGCCCTGTTGAGGCCCACTCCTTCAGGTCGACCCATCTGGCCCTTATTATGATTTTGGCCTTTTTCTTTCGCCCCCTTGGCAGGAAGTCCTGGAGGGATCCTATCCGATGGACCTTTTATGTGGATATGGTCTTTATCCTCCTGGTCACTGCAATTGAGGTCTACACCCTCTATGATATTGAGGCGTTCATATGGCGCCGGGGGGACCTGACGAACTGGGATATTTGGGCCGGGACCATCTTGATCCTCCTTCTTCTGGAGGCCACGCGCCGGGTAGTGGGCTGGGCCATGGTCATCATTGCCTCCTTTTTTCTGATCCAAACCGCATTCTCAGACCATTTCTTCGGGATCCTCTATGGACCCCCCAATTCCTGGTTTACCATTTTAGACTACATCTTCATGCGGGAGAACGGCATCTATGGGATTCCCATCATGGTCATGTCCACCTATATCTTCCTTTTCATCCTCTTCGGCTCAGTCCTTATCCGTTCAGGGGCCGGGAGGTTCTTCATTAACCTGGCCCTTTCCCTTACGGGCCACCGGGTCGGAGGACCAGCAAAGGCATCTATCGTTTCAAGTGCCCTGATGGCCACGGTCTCAGGCAGCGCCGTTGCCAATGTGGTTACCACGGGTTCCTTCACCATTCCCCTGATGAAGAAGGTGGGATACCGGCCCCATTTCGCCGGTGCTGTAGAGGCCTGCGCCTCCAGTGGGGGCCAGATCATGCCACCAGTTATGGGGGCCGCGGCCTTCATCATTGCCGAGTTTTTGGCTGTCCCTTACCTCGAGGTCTGTGTGGGGGCTTTGGTACCGGCAACGCTCTACTTCTTCTCCATCTTTGTTATGGTGCATTTTGAGGCTAAGAAGAGGGGTCTGAGTGCCCTCCCGAAAGCGGACCTGCCGAACTTCAGGCAGGAGATTAAGAGGGGAGGGCATCTGTTGCTTGCCATTTTGGTGATCATCGTTGTATTGGTGGTGGGCTATACACCCATGTACGCAGCCTTCCTTGGCATTCTCTCCGTGATTGCCTTGAGCTTCTTGAGGCCGGAAACACGCATGTCCCCTATTGGCATTCTGAGTGCCCTGGAGGATGGGGCCACCAAGTCAATTCCCGTAGCCGTGGCCTGTGCTTGCGCAGGCATCATCATCGGGTGCGTGTTTGTTTCAGGACTGGGCCTCAAATTCACCAACCTGATTATCGATGTTGCCGCGGGGAGGCTCTGGATAGCCCTGGTGCTCACCATGATCGCCGCCCTCATCCTGGGGATGGGGCTGACTACGACTGCGGTCTATATCACCGTGGCCGCTTTAGTGGTGCCATCCTTGGTGATGATGGGAGTTGAGCCTATTGCTGGCCACCTCTTTGCCTTCTATTATGGATTGGTTTCTGCCATTACCCCTCCCGTGGCCCTGGCTTCCTTCGCCGCGGCGGGGATTGCCGGCTCAAACCCCATGCAAACGGGTTTTTCCTCCTTCCGGTTGGGCTTTGCCAAGTATATCATTCCCATTGTCTTCGTGTATGTGCCCGGAATGCTCTTGGTTGGGGAACCCTTGGATATTATCCGATATATCCTCATGGGATTTGTAGGGATCTTTTCCCTGACCATCACCACGGAAGGGTGGCTGTATCGGAGGGTGAACATCGCGTGGCGGACCTTCATGATTCCAGTCACTTTTATGATCTTTATGCCCCAATTCGTTTACAATGTGGTGGGCCTTGCCATCCTGGCTGCTTTTATAGTCTACGAGAAATCGAGGACAAAACAGGTAAAGGAGGTTTGAGATGAGATTAAGCTCGTTCATCCAGTGGGGCTTTCTGGTATTTATCATTGCCATTTTTATCTTCTTCGAGGCAATTCATCTACATGTCCTTCGATATAACCTGTTTCTGTTGCTTTTGATCTCTCTCGCCTATATCGTGATCCTGTGTATATGGATATTGGAAAGGAGGGTGCTTAACTGAAGGAAGGAGATAGGCAAGGAGGGGAAGACGAGTAATATGATGGAAATGGAGAGGGGAAAGAATCAGTTAGCCTGCTTGAGGGAGTCGCCTGTTTGGAAGAATAGGTACTCGTGGACCCTATGGAGGAAATAGATGCGTTCGAACTCTTGGATCACCTCATATGGGGATAAGGTGCCCATCATACACCCCGAGGCGCTTGTGGATGTTTCTGTCCGCATCATTGGAGATGTCCACGTGGATAAAGGTGCCAGCATCTGGCCCATGGCGGTCCTGCGTGCCGATA
>JAUUVE010000397.1 GCA_030589715.1 Desulfobacteraceae bacterium
TACGGTCCTGATTTTCCCATGGTCACCATAGGGGACATGGTAAAGGCCCAAAAGGCGGTGATAGATCACCTGGGGATAGAAAGGCTGCTTTGCGTCATAGGCGGCTCCATTGGCGGGATGCAGGTCCTGGAGTGGTGCATCAGGTACCCAGAGATGGTGGCCTCAGCAGTGCCGCTCGCCAGCACCACGAGGCACTCGGCCCTGGCCATTGCCTTCAATGAGGTTGCCAGACAGGCGATCATGGCCGATCCCAATTGGAACAACGGGGATTATTACTCAGGGTCAAGGCCTGATCTGGGATTGGCAGTGGCTCGGATGATTGGGCACATTACGTATCTGTCTGACGAGTCGATGCGCCACAAGTTTGGACGGCACCTCCAGGGTAAAAAAGATTTTTCTTTCAAATTTGATGCCGATTTTCAGGTGGAAAGCTATCTCCGGTACCAGGGAGCAAAATTTGTTGAGCGTTTTGATGCCAATTCATTCCTTTATATTACAAAGGCCTCCGACTACTTTGACCTGGCCACCCAACATGACTCAGGTTCGGTGGTCAAGGCCTTTTCCTGGGCAAGTGCAAAATTCCTGGTGGTCTCGTTTACCTCTGACTGGCTGTACCCCACCTATCAATCCAAAGCCATGGTACATGCCATGAAGAAAAATGGCCTTGATGTGAGCTTTTGTGAAATCGAGGCGGAGTGGGGCCACGATGCCTTCCTGCTGCCCAATGATCGGTTGAACGGTCTGGTGAGAGGCTTCCTGGAACGGGTATACGGTGAGATCCGCTAACAAGGCGCTGCTAAATTGAGGGATTGAGGGAATTCCGGTTTACCCTGTTAGGCAACCCTGACAGGGTTTATCCGGGTTATGGACTAACAGAATGCGTTTTGATCTTCAGATAATAGCATCATGGATCGAACCTGGATCCAAGGTCCTGGATCTGGGCTGCGGCGAAGGGGATCTCCTTTATTTTCTCAGAGGGAATAAGGAGGTGGATGGTACGGGGATTGAGCAGGTTGAGGCCAAAGTGGTTCAGTGTATTGAGAAAGGCCTTTCGGTTCTTCAGGGTGACATAAATGAGGAGGTCATGGATTATCCCGACAACACCTTTGACTATGTGATCCTGAGTCAAACCCTGCAACAGGTCTATGAGCCGGCCGAGTTGATCCAGTCGTTGCTGCGAATCGGGAGGAAGGGAATCGTCAGTTTTCCCAATTTCAGCCATTGGCGGGTCCGCCTTCAGCTTCTGACAACAGGCTATGCGCCTATTACAAAACAGTTGCCATACGACTGGCATAACACTCCCAACATCCGGGTAATTACCCTGAGGGATTTTAGGAAATTCTCGAGGGACGTGGGTTTCCATATTTTGAGGGAAGTGGCCATCAATACCAATAGTGAAGATAAAGTGGGGAACATAGTTGGATCCCTCCCAAACCTGCGGGCCACATACGGCATTTTTCTGATAGGAAGGGGTTGATGATAATGGGTAATACAGCCCTGGGGTTTGAATCAAGCAATGACGGGGTAAAGACCATGCCTCTCCCAACGGAAGACATAGCTTCAGCCATAGAAAGGCTAATGGTTTCATGTAAGGAAGAACCGTTTTTCGATCACGGGGACCCAAGGCCGATTCCCTCTCAGGAATCGATCGTTGAGGCGATTCAGCAGGCAAAACACCTCATTTTCCCGGGCCATGTTGCCCAAACCGGGTCTGATCCGGCCAGCTTGGAGCACTTCCTCAGGCATGAGGCAAAGGGGTTATTTGAGAACCTCTCGGAACAGATCGCGCTGGCAATTAGACATGGAGGCCTTACGCCAAATCGAGACATTCTCAGGTGCTCCCAACTTGGTTATGAGATTGCCCGGCGATTCATAGGCGCTTTACCTGAATTAAGGGCCGTCCTTGTCACAGATGTGCGGGCCGCCCTGGAGGGAGACCCTGCCGCCAAGAGTTACGATGAGGTTATCTTTAGCTATCCCGGGTTATTGGCCATAACTGTCTATCGTATGGCACATAAACTCCATGGAATGGATGTGCCCCTCCTTCCCCGTATGATGACCGAATACGCCCACAGCCTTACCGGCATAGATATCCACCCCGGTGCCAGGATCGGCCAGAGCTTCTTTATCGACCATGGGACCGGTGTGGTGGTGGGTGAGACCACGGAGATCGGGGAACGAGTCAGGATCTATCAGGGGGTCACCCTGGGGGCCCTCTCAATCCCGCGGGATGATGTGGAGCGCTTCAGAGACAAGAAGCGACACCCCACCATTGAAGACGACGTGATCATCTATGCCAATGCCACCATATTGGGAGGAGAGGCGGTCATCGGGGCCAGATCCATAATCGGTGGAAATGTCTGGATCACTGAGAGCGTACCTCCGGATACAAAGGTCTTGCTAAAGAAGCCAGAGCTGGTGTATATAGGAAATGGTGCCGGGTAAGGTCCCAAGGAGGGGCCGCCAGGGCAGGTAGAATCATGAACTCCCGTTTAAAAAGGCTTATCAGATCCAGGTTATGCATGGGGGTTTTGTCACTTGTGTTTTTGGTCCTCTCCATTAACGTGGCCCCCATGAAGTGCAGTGCCACTGAAATGGAGATGGTCCACAAGAACCTCCCCCGGATTAATAAAATCTTAGGCTGGGGCCATGTTTCTTTATCCCAAAATCCCTCAGGTAATCATTGCCGCTGCCTTGCATCTATGGATGCGTGCTGCAAGGCAGCCATTGAGAAGGGGCCCAAAGAAACACATGTGGCACTCCAAAATAGGGACACCACTTCTCCTTTCAATTCGTTACCGATCAGTCTGATAATACCCTCTTTTTATACACCCTCAAGGCCTGTGGAAATGGGTCCCCAA